>CAUUJQ010000061.1:0-6454 GCA_963545445.1 uncultured Veillonella sp.
TATCGATGATGGTCGTGGTATCCCAACAGGGATGCATGAAACAGGTATGCCTGCGGTAGAACTAGTATTATCCAAACTTCACGCAGGTGGTAAATTTGGCGGTGGTGGATACAAAGTGTCCGGTGGTCTTCATGGGGTAGGTATTTCCGTAGTGAATGCCTTGAGTGAGTGGACCATCGTCGATGTATACCAACATGGAAAAATTCAAGAAATTGCTTTTGAACGTGGTAATAAAACATCTGATTTGAAAGAAATTGGTACAACGGATCGAACAGGTACGACAGTACGATTTAAACCAGATGCACAAATTTTTGAAACTACCATTTTCGAGTTTGATGTATTAAAAACTCGTTTACAAGAGTTGGCGTTTTTAAACAAAGGATTGCGCATTACCTTGTCCGACAAACGTGGAGAAGGTCGCAGTGAAAGTTTCCACTACGAAGGTGGCTTAGTACAATTCATTGAATATTTAAATGAAGCGAAAGAAGCCATCACACCAAGTGTTATCTCTATCGATAATACTCGTGACGATGTAGTGGTAGATGTGGCGTTACAATATAACGATAGCTATAGCGAAACGATTTTGTCCTTCGTTAATAATATCAACACCATCGATGGCGGTACGCATTTGAGCGGTTTCCGTACAGCATTGACACGTACGTTGAATGACTATGGTCGCAAGGCTGGCATTTTGAAAGAAAATGAAAGCAACTTGACTGGGGAAGACGTGCGAGAAGGCTTAACAGCTGTAGTGAGCGTAAAGGTATTAGAACCACAATTTGAAGGCCAAACAAAAGGCAAATTAGGTAATAGCGAAGTGAAAGGTATTACAGATACCATCGTGTCTGATGGATTGCGTATCTTCTTGGAAGAGCATCCAGCAGAAGCGAAGAAAATCATCGAAAAAGCAACCAATGCAAGTCGTGCTCGTGAAGCAGCTCGTAAAGCTCGTGAATTGACACGTCGTAAAAATGCCTTGGAAGTGAGCTCCTTACCTGGTAAATTGGCAGATTGTTCTGAAAAAGATACGACGATGACAGAAATTTACCTCGTCGAAGGTGATTCTGCGGGTGGTACGGCGAAACAAGGCCGTGATCGCCGTTACCAAGCAATTTTGCCATTGC
Organism: uncultured Veillonella sp.; assembly: GCA_963545445.1. Lineage (GTDB taxonomy): Bacteria > Bacillota > Negativicutes > Veillonellales > Veillonellaceae > F0422. Next base: position 1,125 of record CAUUJQ010000061.1, read on the forward strand.
GCGGTAAAATTCTAAATGTAGAAAAAGCTCGTCTTGATAAAATCTTGGCCAATGCAGAAATTCGCTCTATGATTACTGCCTTTGGTACAGGTATCGGACAAGACTTTGATATTACGAAGAGCCGTTATAATAAAATCATCATCATGACCGATGCGGACGTGGACGGCGCGCATATTCGTACTTTATTATTAACATTCTTCTATCGCTATATGAAACCATTGATCGAAGAAGGTCATGTATTTATTGCACAACCACCGTTGTACCAAATTAAAAAAGGTCAAAAACAATGGTATGCCTACAGTGACCAAGAACTTTCAGATAGACTGGACGAAATTGGACGTGAAAATATTACGATCCAACGTTACAAAGGTCTTGGGGAAATGAATGCAGAGCAATTATGGGATACAACTATGAACCCTGAACATAGAACCATCCTACAAGTCAGCATGGAAGATAGTATTGCAGCAGATAAGATATTTAGTGTTTTGATGGGAGACAAGGTAGAACCTCGTCGAAAGTTTATCGAAGATAATGCTGAATATGTACGAAATCTAGACTTATAAGGAGAAGTCCCATGGAAAAAAATAAATTAAAAAGAAGTTTAAAATCCCGCCACATGAATATGATTGCGTTGGGCGGTGCCATCGGTACAGGTTTGTTCGTAGCCGGTGGTGAAGTTGTGAGTACAGCTGGTCCTGGTGGTGCGTTGATTGCCTATGCTTTTATTGGCATCATGGTGTATTTCTTGATGACTAGTTTAGGTGAAATGACTACGTATTTACCAGTATCTGGTTCTTTTGGTACTCATGCTTCTCGCTATGTAGATAAAGCATTAGGCTTTGCCTTAGGTTGGAACTTTTGGTTCAACTGGGCCATTACATTAGCAGCGGAACTCGTAGCCAGTGCGTTCATCATGAAATACTGGTTCCCTGATGTGCCAGCCATTGTTTGGTCTGCCTTATTCTTGCTGATTCTATTTGTATTGAACTATTTTTCAGCTCGTTCCTTTGGTGAAAGTGAATATGTATTCTCTAGCATCAAGGTTATTACAGTCATTGTATTCTTATTATTAGGTACATTGTTGATCCTTGGCGTAGGCAATCCATCTCCAGGATTCCATAACTGGACCGTAGGAGAGGCACCATTTGTAGGGGGATTCTCCTCTATCTTGGCTATTTTTATGATTGCTGGTTTCTCTTTCCAAGGGGTAGAATTAATCGGTACTGCCGCTGGTGAGTCTGAAGATCCAGAGAAAAATATTCCAAAAGCCATTAATTCTATTTTCTGGCGTATTTTACTGTTCTATATTGGTTCCTTTATTGTGATTGGTTTCTTAATCCCTTACAATGATCCAAACTTATTGAACAGTTCTGTAGAAAATGTGTCTATCAGTCCATTTACATTGGTATTTGACCGCTTTGGATTTGATTGGGCAGCTCATTTCATCAATGCGATTTTATTGATTGCTGTTTTGTCAGCGGGTAACTCTGGTTTATTCTCTTCTACACGTATGCTATATGCATTATCTAAATCAGGAGATGCACCAAAAGCGTTTGGATCCATTAACCAACGTGGTGTGCCAGTTCCAGCATTATTGGCAACAGCAGCCTTTGGTTTATTTGCCTTCTTAACATCTTTGATTGGAGAAGGTCAAGCCTACACTTGGTTGATCAATATTAGTGGTATGAGTGGATTCATCACATGGGTAGGTATTGCTGTTGCACACTATCGTTTCCGTCGTGCTTATGTGGCACAAGGTCATGATGTGTCTAAATTACCTTATAAAGCATCCTTGTTCCCATTTGGTCCATTGTTTGCCTTGGCATTGTGCTTGATTATTATTGCTGGTCAGAACTATACAGCTTTCATGGGTGAAAGTATCGACTGGTACGGCGTGTCCGTTGCTTATATAGGTCTTCCAGTATTCTTCGCTGTATACTTATGGTATAAAGCAAAACATAAAACAAAAGTAGTACCTCTAAAAGAAGTTGATTTATCTCGCGATTTTGAGGACTAATAGAAACAGCCTATGGGAAGTAATTCCCGTAGGCTGTTCTGATATATGATGAGAGAATGCATACGATATAGGTATAGATCTTTTAGTTTAGAGATAGTAATTGATAGAGAAAGGCTACTATATAGTCATAGTTCTTTTTGTTTAAAAATAGTGAATCATAGAGAAAGGATAGGATAGATGGAACATGAAAAAATAAACAATAGTATAGAAGCTGCCTTTCGATATGCCTTTCCTAAAACAACGCCCATATTATTTGGCTTTTTATTTCTAGGGATGTCCTATGGAATCTACATGTACTCTATGGGATTTTCTTGGGGGTATACTTTAGCATTAAGTGCGTTGATTTATGCAGGGTCTATGGAATTTGTGACCGTGGCTATGTTGTTATCTCCCTTTGATCCAGTGAGTGCTATCTTAATTACATTTATGGTCAATGGTCGTCATCTATTTTATGGATTGTCCATGCTAACAGTGTATCGAAATACAGGGTGGTTAAAACCGTATCTCATATTTGGTATGTGTGATGAAAGTTTTTCTATTAACTATACATCGCAAATTCCTACAGGTCTTTCTAAAGGTTGGTGTTATTTTGTTGTAACCCTGTTGAATCAGTTATATTGGGTAGTCGGATCTGTGGTTGGTAATCTATTTGCGTCGGTCTTATCGTTTAATGCGAAAGGATTGGAATTTGTATTGACCGCACTCTTTATTGTATTGGCTTTGGAGCAATATAAAATTCAACGCAATTTGATTAGTTCTGGCGTAGGCTTAGTCATTCCAGGTATTGCCTTAGTTATCTTTGGGAGTGAACACTTTATGATTCCAGCTATGATTGGTATCGTAGTTATATTAAGTGTATTGCGTAAGACAATGGAGGGACAATCATGACTTTCACAGAACAGATCATAACCATTGGTATTGTTGTACTAGGGACTATGGCCACACGGTTTTTACCATTTTTAATTTTTACTTCAAAAACTAGAACACCGGTTTATGTGCAATATTTAGGGAAAGTATTACCTTCGGCGACGATGAGTTTGTTGGTGGTATTTTCCTTGCGCCATGTGGATCTAGCTGGCGTGTATCATGGTATGCCAGATGTCATTGCCGTAGCGGTAACGGTAATATTGCACTTATGGAAAGGAAATATGTTTCTATCCATTGGGGGTGGAACCATATTGTATATGGTCCTAGTGCAACAGATATTTATATAAGGAATTATTCTAAATATGATATAATATGAATAATAAGATTTATAGTATATGCAGTGTGAGAATACAGGAGATACTTATGATTATTACAACAACTATGCAAATTGAAGGTCATCCCATTAAGGAATATAAAGGAATTGTATTTGGGGAAGTTGTGGAAGGTCGTAATTTTGTGAAAGACTTTTTCTAATCCATTCGCGATATTGTAGGCGGTCGTAGCGATAGTTATGAATCATCCTTGGCTAGCGCTAGTGAAGCGTCTATAAAAGAAATGAGCAAACGTGCAAAATCCATGGGAGCTAATGCCATTGTAGGTGTATCTGTGAGTTATGAAACATTGGGCGAAACAAATGGTATGCTCATGGTAACATGCACAGGAACAGCAGTTGTGATTTAAGTATTTAGTAGATTTATTTTAAGAAATACTAAGGCATGTAGTCTTAATATATTGTGGTATTTTACTATACTAAATAAGGATTGTATCATACTAGTATAGTAGTTACATACAGGAATTGATAAGGAGAGATAGAATCAGTGGGCACTGACATAGGTATAGAAATTTTAATTGTAGCCATACTCATCATTTTAAATGGTCTATTTTCCATGACGGAATTAGCCATTATCAATGCTCGTAAAGGATTATTAGAAGAAAAAGCGGAAGCAGGTAATAACGGAGCTCGCATAGCCATCAAGCTAGCGGAAGATCCAAATGAAATGTTTTCTACTATACAAATTGGTATTACCTTAGTTAGTATTGTCACTGGTTTGTATTCAGGCGCTACCTTTTCCGATCCTATGGCGATATATATCAAAGAACATATACTGTGGCTAGCTGATTATGCCGATACGGTGAGCCCTATTTTTATCGTATCTTTAACGACTTATTTATCCTTAGTCATAGGGGAATTGGTGCCAAAACGCTTGGCATATAATTCGCCAGAATCCATCGCTATCATGATGGCCATTCCTATGAAATATTTTGCTACCATCACAAAACCATTAGTGGCACTTCTTAGTATGTCTACGACGATGCTACTGAAAGTATTAGGCGTTAAACACAAGGAAGAAGCACCGGTGACGGAATCGGAAATTAATAAAATGCTCGTACAAGGTGTAGAACTTGGCGCTTATGAAGAAGAAGAGCCAGTGCTAGTAGAAAATATTTTCCGCCTAGCTGACCTTGATGCCAGCGATATTATGACACCTCGTACACAGTTGACCTGGATTGACATCAACGCTAGCGATGAGGAAATCCTAGAAACGATTATGGAATGCAACGAACATCGGATTCCCGTAGGTGACGATTCCTTAGATGAGTTGAAAGGTTTAGTCTCTTCCGTGGATGTGTTAGCACAACAAATGAAAGAAAGCCATCGACCAATGAAAGATATCTTAGCCTATTGTATGCGTAAACCAGTGCTCGTACCAGAATCCTTGTCCTTGATGAAAGTATTATCTACTTTCAGAGAAGAAGGTACCCATGAAGCCATTGTGCTAGATGAATATGGCGGCATGAGCGGAATGATTACATTCCATGATATTATGGAAGAAATCGTAGGATTGATGCCATCTGGGGAAGAGGAAAAGAAAGAAGAAGAAAATCGCATCGTCCGACGAGAAGATGGAACGTATCTTGTAGATGGTCTTATCAGCATTGAAGAGCTGAAAGAATACTTTGAAGTGGACGAACTCTTACCAGGCGAAGAAGACGATCTGTATAAAACCTTAGGGGGATTCGTGACGTATTTAATCGGTCGCATTCCAAAAGAAGCCAATCGCTGTCACTATGGGCCATTGCAATTTGAAGTCATGGATATGGATAACACACGGGTGGATAAAGTAATGGTCACACGTAAAATAGATGTGGAGAGTAGTTTAAACAATTCTATGAAATAGTATATTCATCACATAAAAATATAAATAAAACAGAGGAAAGTTGTACTATATCATCAACTTTCCTCTGTTTAATTCTATTCATAATGTGTCCATAAACTAATTATTTTGACTATTTTTTCTTCCTCAAAGACCTCATAAACAAGTTGATGTTGAATATTAATACGACGCGAATATAGATCCTCTAAGTCACCCACCAATTTTTCATA
>CAUUJQ010000062.1:0-6286 GCA_963545445.1 uncultured Veillonella sp.
CACAAATGCCACCGCTGCTCCTGCTAATCCTTTCCAACAATCTGCCGTCATACGAGTTGTATGTTCCGTAGATTCGTCTTGCACCACCGCAATATCTTCATACTCACGGTTTCGACTATAGTACGCAATGGCAAGGAGTAATCCCACAATCATGGATACCCCACCGATCCACATAACGGAAGCAATGTCCGAGATAGACACATTCACTCCGTTAGCTACCATTTGGTCTTTTATAATCGTCATAAACAACAAGCCGAACCCAACTGGTAGCGACACATAGGGCGCTTTTAGTCCAAATGTTAAAGCACAAGCCACGGCACGACGATCCAATTTCATGCGATTCATAACCACCAACAAAGGGGGAATTAAGATTGGAATGAAGGCAATGTGCACAGGAATTAAGTTTTGCGAAAAACAAGCTACAAAGGCGATGAGCAAGGTAAATGCCACTTTCTTTGTGCCCACAATGTTCGTAATTTTTTTCGTCACCACCGTAGCAAGTCCTGAGCGACCTATGACAATGGCCAAAGCCCCCAATAAAATATAGCTGAAAGCAGTTTCCGAGTTACCACCCATACCACCGATTAAGGATTCAATGGTGGTAGTCACTGTCATACCCCCTGCTAGACCTGCCACCAAGGAGGCAACGATAACCGATAATAACACATTGAATCGTAGCAAACACAGGATTGACATAGCAATCACCGATAAGACGATAGGATTCATTATAATATCCATTTAGGATCTCCTTCTTTTTGTACTTACTAGGCTTGGAGCAACTGCTCAAGGTACGTCCGTTCCCATACATCTCCATAGCCCTCTAATTGTTGCAATGCTATTGTACCATAGGTGTCCAAATTTTCTGGAAACGCTGTCTCTATGTCCTCATTGGAATAGTTTCCTTTGATAAACGCAATGGCCCAATGCAAACGTCCCATCTCTTGGTTGTGTGTGGTTGCCATCGCATGGGTGCGAGCCGATTCCAAATACCCGATGGCTTCCCCAGTCTGTTTTTGTTGCTGCGCCAATATAGCCAAATAAGCTTCAATAGTAGGCCGTCTTCGACTAATCGTATATTGCAAACACAATTCATAGGATTTGTGAAAGTACTCAGACGCTAACTCATAGCGCTGCAAGGCAAAGGCCGTCATGCCCGCATTGGTAGCAAAGACAATCCAAGAACTATATAGTTCTCCTTTGTCACAATAGGTAAGGGCTTTCTCATACATAGCGAGGGCCCCTTCTAAATTGATTCGACTCCTTTCAATATCCCCTAAATAATTATAGGCTGCAGCAATATTGATGGCATAGCGACGAGCCACCGTTTGAGTCACTGAGAACAAGCGAATGGATTCTTCCAAGAGAGGTATCGCCTGTGTCGGTTCCCCTTCCATGATGAAAGCCAATGCTTTCAAACGCAGTATAATTCCAATTTCCTTTTTGAAATGGTACTGCTCCGCCAATGCCAGAGCCTTCGTTGTATACTGATGAATTTCCAAGATATGGCGCATTTGCAAATGGTAATAAATGAGCTCTTTATAGGCCTTTAATTGGTAGTTCGATGCGTCTTGGAGGGTACTTTCATCTAGCAATTCTTTAAAGTATCGCACACCGCGCTCGTGATCGCCTACGCTCATATGGTATTTACCAGCCCCGTACAAATAAGGTAGTTCCAAGGCTCGCACCTCTGGCCCTTCCCCGTATAATTTGTATACATAGGCCAAGTCGTCCTCAATCTCTTGCAAGGCTTTGCCCGTCGCTTCTCCCATGAAATACCCGGCGTAGACAGAGGACAATTCCCCCACACCTAATTCTGGAGAGGCATCTTTGTTAAAGTTCAAATAATGCATAAAAGCTTTTAATTTGTACATCACAGCCTTTTGATATTGCCCCGCCTCACGGAAATGAAATTCCAATTGTTTATACCGAATCATATCTTCCTTGGAGTGGGTCAATCGTTTTTCCCAAGCCTCGCCTAAATAGGCATGTAAAATTTGACGCCTATCAACGGCTATCTGTTCTCGCAAATATTCTTTACATTTATATTGTCGCAAGAAATACTGCACTTCTCCACCTTGGGTGCGGTAATCAATAAAGCCTTTTCCCTCTATCCCTTCTAACAAGGCTAGCAAGCGCAATTTATCGAGCCCCATGTATTGTTCCAGAATGCCCAACGGTGCTTCGTTGTAGGATAGGCTAATAAAGTCCACCAGTTTTCGTTCTTGTTCCGACAAGGTATCACATTTTTTGCTATACAAAAGCTCCATGTCTTTTGTGAGGCCATAAATAGATCCATATTCCTTCCACAATTGCAGACTCTCTGTTAAGACTAACAAATTGCCTCGGCTCACTTCCACCAATTGCTTCACAACTTCTGAATCTTGCAATGTCGGCTCCCGTTGTAAAATCCATGTCTTCATGTCCTCTTCTGAAAGTGGTAACAAGGCGATACATGTTAATGCTTTTTGCTTTTCTAAGCTCTGCAAGGTGCGAAGCGGCATAGATTGTATGTTCTCCACATCGGTAACAATCATCATCAACCGCTCTGAGCTATGATGCAACAATAACAAACTCAGTAAAGAAAAACTTAACGAGTCCATCCATTGAATATCTTCAAAAATGAAAGTCAACGGTATCTCTTCCGACACTTGGAATAACAATGTAGATACAGCTTGGTAGACTACATCGAAAGGCAATGCTTCTTTCACTTCTAAAAAGCCCAAATCTCGTGCCATACGGCAGTCCAATTGGGGGAAAATTTCATAGATACGACGCAGTTCAATGCCTTCTAAGCCCTGTAATTCAATTTCTTCTAAGACCTTGCGAATCACAGGAATCCAAGCATGCAATAGCAAGCCTTGTTCTTCTTCATAGCATTGACTCTCCAAGATGCATCGCATAGGGTGCACCTTGTCCTTAATGTACTTCACAAGACTGGTTTTACCACTGCCCTCATCGCCAGCAATCCGCAATGCCTGCGGTCTATCTTCAAAGTAGTGCAAATACTTTTGCACCTCTCCTGCCTCTTTGTCACGGCCTTTCAATAGGGAGTGCTCCACAAAATCTACCGCCTCTTGTTTCGGCGTTTTAGGCAAATGCATGGCTTCTCGCAAACAATCCGGCACACTTTCTTCTAAATCATCCGCATAGATACACTTCAGTTGATGGTACAACTGTTTTCCCAGTGTAGTAAACCCTTGGCTCATCATCAGTTCGAGAATGGCGCTAAATCGCTCCTCATTATACGGATCGTAAGACAATAGGACGGGAATATAGCGCTCTACACAGGCCATATTTTTATCTGCAATCCCCGCATCCACCAATGCATACACTGCATTCATATAAAGAGATTTCAGACGACTTCGCTCCCCTAAATACCACTCTTCATAGGCTTCTGCATCTTTCACATAAAAGCCCTGCAAGAATTCCCCTTTGTACACATCCATATATTGCTGCGGATTGCGTTGAAACTGATGGACATCCACATACATATGCGCCGTCGGATTCCACTGAAGAACCGCATTTCTTGGCGAAATAAAGACATCATTGCCCAATAATTTTTTTGCTTCATAAATGGCATTTCTCAAATTTTTTCTAGCGCTTACTTCAGATTTTTCCGGCCACAATAAACCGCTGATTTCATCTCGAAGGGCGACGCCTTTCACCACCATGTAGTAAATTAAGGCCTGTACTTTCCCATACGTAAAAAATACGTCCTTTCCATCTACTTGTATGCGCGGTGTTCCTAGTAAATGAATTTCTATCCCCATATGCTTACCTTTATTTTACGGTCATCCCTGTTATAGCTTAGCAAGACTTAATAATCGTTGTTCCTCTGCCTCTAAACCAGATTCCATCTCATCCATAGCATCCATCAACTGCTTCACAAACTCTGCATCTTGAATGGGCCCAAGGTTGATTTTCACATTTAAGAAAGCACTTTTTATAGCTGCTCTCGCATTGATGACAGCAATCATGCCATCTGTAATGGCATTCGTATTGCCTTTCACAATCACAGTTTCTGAAACTGGCAACAAGGCATAGGCTAATTTGCCGATTTCGAAGGGTACCAATGCGGCTTGTTTCGTAGTTCGTTGGATTTCCGCTTTGCGATGCGCTATTTCTTCCTCTGTCTCTTTTGGCAGTTTGAAAGAACCCATCAACTCCATAAAGGCAGCACTATCTTTATTGATGTAGTGCACAAACTCTTCTTTCACACTACACATGGTCTCTTGAATGCCTCGCATCTCTTCGTGTACCGCTTCGTATTTCGCATTTCCAAGAGTTAAATTCGCCACCATTTCAAGTAAGGCTGCCGCTGTAGCCCCATTTATAGCCGCTACGCTACCGCCTCCTGGTGCAGGAGCACTAGACCCTAAGTCTTGAATAAATTTCAATACAGACACACTATGTAATTCCATGGTTCCTCCTAAAATAGTCCTTGAATCGTACCGTCACTAGTCACATCCATGGCCAAGGCAGCCGGCTGTTTTGGTAACCCAGGCATGACCATAATATTACTTGTTTGACATACAATAAATCCAGCTCCATTGGCAATGCGCACATCTTGTACAGTAATTGTGAAATCACTAGGGGCTCCCAACAATTCTGGATTATCGCTCAAGGAATATTGCGTTTTTGCCACACATACTGGTAAATCGGCTAAGCCCCATTCTTCCAATTGGGCTATTTGTTTCTTCGCTGCACTAGTAAATTCCACGCCCTTTCCACCATAGATATGTTTCACAATAGCAGTTAATTTATCCGGAATGGAATCTTTCACATCATATAAAGCTGTGGGCTGAATATCTGTACCTTCGAGCATACCCATGACTTGTCGTGCCATATCGATACCGCCGGCACCGCCTTTTTCCCAACATTCGTTAAGGCTCACATCTACGCCATAGTGATCGCAAAGTTGTAATAAAGCATCGATTTCCGCTGGCGTATCTGTAGCAAATTTATTGATACTCACCAATACTGGCAGCCCAAAAGCACGCATATTGGCAATTTGTTTTGCTAAATTCACAAAGCCTTGTTCTACAGCTTTCACATGTTCTTTCGTAAGCTCAGATTTTGGTATACCGCCGTGCATTTTTAGGGCACGGATAGTGGCTACGATAACCACCGCATCCGGGAAGATATCCCCATAGTGGCATTTAATGTGAAGGAATTTTTCCGCTCCTAAATCGGCGCCAAATCCCGCTTCTGTAATGACTACATCGCCTAACTTCAAGCCTAGTTTCGTAGCAATGATAGAGTTACAACCATGTGCAATATTGGCAAAAGGCCCACCATGGATTAGGACTGGTGTATGTTCTAAGGTTTGTACTAAGTTTGGCTTGATGGCGTCTTTCATCAACAATGCCATAGCCCCTTCGCAACCTAATTGATGCACAAATACAGGTTCTCCTGACAAGTTCGTCCCAATCACGATGCGACCGAATCGCTCTTTCAAATCTTCTAAATCACGAGCTAAGCACAAGATGGCCATGATTTCAGATGCAACGGTAATCATGAAATGATCTTCCCGTGGCACGCCACTCATAGGGCCACCAATGCCGAGCACCACATTGCGCAAGGCTCGGTCATTCATGTCTAGCACACGTTTCCAGCTGATGCGACGCACATCGATTTGTAACGCATTACCTTGGAAAATATGATTGTCAATCATAGCTGCCAACAAGTTATTTGCCGCTGTAATGGCATGCATATCCCCCGTAAAATGAAGGTTAATATCTTCCATCGGCACCACTTGGGCATAACCGCCACCAGCAGCGCCACCTTTCACACCAAATACGGGTCCCAAGGATGGCTCACGAAGTACAGCAATACTGTTCACACCGATTTGCTGTAAAGCTTGTGTCAACCCGATGGTGGTGGTAGACTTGCCTTCTCCTGCAGGAGTTGGGGTTATGGCCGTCACCAACACGAGCTTGCCATTTGACTTATCCTGTAAGCGCTCCATTGCATCAAAGGATACTTTGGCTTTATATTTTCCATATAATTCTAATTCATCTTCTGTTAGATTGCATTGTTTGGCAATCTCTACAATTGGTTTCATTTCTGCCTGTTGGGCAATTTCAATATCACTTAACATGGTAATCCTCCCTATCCATCAGCATGTACTTACATGAAATATTTCATTGGTCTAGCATTTCTTCCCACACTGTATAAGGAATCCGACTCCTTTTTACTAGTACTGTAGTAAAGAAAATGTCTATTAGAAATATGATACAACGATTTCCTATATTTCGTCTATTAATAATTGCACTGAAAGTACTTT
>CAUUJQ010000063.1:0-6281 GCA_963545445.1 uncultured Veillonella sp.
TTGGAATGGTGAAATATGGTGATCACCTTTACTTTTTTCTCCAGCTCCCGATTTTAGGATACGGAGCATTTCAGGAATTTCACGAATTTGCACAAAACGAGTAGCAAACGTGAACCAAACACCAGCAATGATGAGGAGTGCGATGATGATGTTATTCCAGAGGAATCCGTTCACATCGCCCAAGAGTTGAATGATTTGTTCTTGCATAAGGACATCCTTTCTTATTCTATGTACACAGCATATATTCTATAGTATATCATAGGAAGATAGAGAAATGATAGAAAGTTATAACAATCCTAGAAAAATTGTAAAAAAACATCTATCCATGAGGGGTAAAAGGTGTTACAATGAATCGATAAATGAATGAAATTGCGTTACTACATCCGAACCCATTCCGTACGGACTAGTGACGCTAGCGGTTTTTTGACGACACGGATACTTGAAATGACTCAAGTGATGTATGGAAAGGGGCTTGATACATGAAAACCACCGCTAAAAAAATGTCTGTATTCCAACTGACATCCATCGTGGCAGCCAATATGTTGGGTGCTGGAATTATTATGCTACCGTCTCAATTAGCACAGGTAGGCACTATTTCTATCCTATCGTGGATTATTACGGTACTAGGGTCCTTGACCTTAGCTTATATTTTTGCCCAATGTGGTTTATTTACAAAGAAAGCTGGCGGCTTAGGAGGCTATGTAGAATATGCCTTCGGTAGGACGGGCCATTTCATGGCGAACTACTCCTATGCAGTATCCTTGGTCATTGCCAATGTAGCCATCGCCATATCCATCGTAGGGTATGGGGCCGTGTTATTTGATGTACAGCTTTCACCATTAGAAGTGAGTTTGGCAACCATCGTGTTGCTCATGGTGGCAGCCCTAGTCAATGTGCGTGGCAATAAGAGCACAGGGCGCATTAGTAACATTACCATTTGGGGAACGATGTTGCCAGTCTTGTTTATTGGCGTGTTTGGTTGGTTTTGGTTCGATCCAGAGATGTTTGTGTCTGTTTGGAACCCACAAGAACTGCCCGTATTTGATGCGGTCAGTCAGTCCATTTCCCTCACATTGTGGGGCTTTTTAGGCTTTGAATCGGCGGCAGCCAATGCAGATGCCGTAGAAAATCCTAAGAAGAATGTACCGATAGCGACATTTTTTGGCACTTTGGCAGTAGCCGTGGTTTATATTGTATCTACCAATATTATGGCGGGTATCATTCCTAACATCGAGTTAGTGAACTCCACCGCTCCCTTCGGGTTGGTATTTGCGTACATGTTCAATGGCACAGTGGGTAAAATTGTGATGGCGCTTATGGCGGTGTCCTGTTTCGGGGCCATTATGGGATGGCAATTTACTTTGAGCCGTGTCTTTAAAAGTTGTGCAGAAGCAGGATTCTTTCCGAAGGTATTTGCTCGCGTGAATCGTGTCGATTCTCCAGTGAGGGGCATTATCATTCTCTTGGCATTGCAAGGTATCTTAGCCTTGATGACCACCGATGAAAGTTTGAATGAACAGTTTGCTCAGCTTGTTAACTTAGCAGTAGTGACAAATGTATTCCCTTACATTCTTTGCTGCGTGGCAGTGAATAAGATGCTATCTATTGAGGGGGCAACTATGGGATTACGCCGACTCATCTATGTGATGAGCACCGTAGCCATTGCCTACGATAGCTATGCTATCTATGCCTGTGGCGAAGTTCCTATCCAAGGGGGCTTGGCGGTGATCATCTTTGGCTATGCAGCATACCAAGCCGCATTCCATTGGAGACCACGTCTGGTGAAAGCCGTGGGGAAACACCCGGCATATAAAAAAATAAAATCAGAGTATACATTGTAAGATGTGAAAACAAATAGAGGAAAGTTGATGTTTTGTGATCAACTTTCCTCTATTGTATTTAGAACTATTTTGTGACAGCCCCTTATAATTGAAAGGCCTAACAAGGTACATGTCTTTGAGGCAGAATCAAGATGATAATTGTTTTACATATTACCTGGATTCTATATGTGTATAGTACTAGTAGTAACCGTTTTAACAAGGCAGTGAACCCTTTGTATTAAGGGTTTTATTAGCATTTGCGAAATGAATACTTTAATACTTGATTTTAAATATCTAGTTATGCTATATTTGAAAAGCAATATACATAATAATAGTATATGCTAGGTTTGTTGTGATCATGCATTATGCATTTCACATAATACTAATTATAGGTAAAGGACTGATACTCGTATCAGTCCTTTCCTATTAGCATTATATAATATTATAAATCAAAAAATAGATGCTAGTTTTTATTGATCTAACATTCTTTGATCGCCAATTCTGCTGTGCAATGTGGACAACGTGTTGCATCGTCAGCAATCGCTTCACGACAATAGTCACATTTACGAATCTCCACTGGTGCTTCTGCAGGGGTAAATCGCTTGATTTGGCTGATGATAATGAAAATACAGAAAGCAATGATAAGAAATTCAAACACTGTATTCAAGAAAAGACCATAGGCTAATACAGGGATACCGGCTGCTTTTGCTTCGGCAAGGGTTGTTGGAGTACTACTAGTTGTTAAAGGGATAAATAAATTTGAAAAGTCTACACCGCCTAATAATAAACCGATAGGTGGCATAACTACATCGTTTACCAAGGAAGTAATAATTTTACTAAAAGCGGCCCCAATGATAACGCCCACAGCTAAATCTACTACATTGCCGTGCATGGCAAAGTCTTTAAAATCTTTCAAAAAATTCATTATAATCTCCATTTCAAAATGTATAAAAATAAAAAATACAAACTATATTATACTGCAAAAACATCGAAAAAGACAGATGTAATAGCGTAACATTAAATGGCTGGATACATACGGTATATATACCTTGGGAGGATGGCTATTGCTGCCTTCAAAACTTGACAAAGGGCCAAACTATAGTATAGAAAAAAGCTGTCATACCATTAGATTCATAGGTCTAGGGATGACAGCTTTTACAATTAACGATGATGATCAACTTCTTGAATGTTTGCATAGTTCCGATATAATTCATTTGGTAATTTTGTAGTAATAATAGAGGCCTTATCAATCGAGGCAAATGTGATAGATGAAATGCGGTCGAATTTGGATGGATCCGCTAAGATAAAAGCATTATGACATTTCTGTAATGCTTTTTCTTTCACCGCAGCATCGAGAGGATCTTCTGTGGTAAATCCAGATTTAAAACTAATGCCATGAGTGCTAAAGAATCCCTGTGTAAAGTTATAGGATTCTAATTGATTAAGGGCTACACTACCGACGATAGAGGACGAGATGGGATTCACATTGCCACCTAATAAGATGACTTTCAAATGGCGCGATGCCAAATGTGTAGCATGGTGAATGCCGTTAGTTACAAAGGTTGCATTGGTATGCTGTAGATAATGGAGTACCATTTCTGTAGTGCTACCAGCATCGATGAAGATAAAGCCAGAAGGGCTAATTAATTCCGAAGCGGCCAGAGCAATGGATTCCTTCGCATCGCGATACATGACGGATTTAGGGAGTGTGTCTATATCCGTTGTAGTATGGTCAATGGTGAGGCTCGCAGCGCCACCGTGGACCTTTTGCAATAAACCTTTGTTGTGGAGATAGGCTAAATCTCTGCGTATTGTAGGCGCTGAAGAAGATAAGGCTGTCACCAATTCGTGTACAGTGACCACCCGATTTTGTTTCAAGCGTCTTAGAATCGCAGAATAACGTTCTTCAGGAAGCATAGTAAAATCACCTCCAATTTATGATTAACCTAATATTGCTTAGGAAAACGTACCTATTATTTTTCCTATATTCATGGTAATATAAATGGCAAATAAATTATAGTCATCGATGGCTGATTTCATCGAAATGTATAAAAGTATAGGCTATATTTTGCGATAAATTAAGAATCCACTGTATGGAAATAGGAATTGTACAACGCAGATAAGGAGATAGGTATGAAAATTACAAAAATGCACGGCTTAGGAAATGATTTTATTGTCTTTTTTGACGATGGCACCAGCCAATTCGATGTAACAAGGATGGCACAACGCCTTTGTAATCGTCACACGGGAATTGGAGCGGACGGACTTGTCATTGTTATGCTTTCCGAGGTAGCGGATGTGCGCATGCGCATCATCAATTCTGACGGCAGTGAAGCGGAAATGTGTGGCAATGGCATTCGTTGCTTTGCAAAGTATGCGTATGACCGCAAGATTATTGATACAGAGGTATTCACCGTAGAAACCTTGGCGGGCATTATGACGCCAACGATTATTGCCGAAAATGGTGTGGCTAAACTGGTGAAAGTCAACATGGGTAAACCGACGTTCTCGGCGAAGGACATTCCTATGGACATAGCATCAGATAAAGTCATAGACTATACTATTGACGTAGATGGCACATCCTATGTAGTGAGCTCGGTCTTGTTAGGGGTACCGCATACAGAAGTATTTGTGGACGATGTGACAACAGTTCCGTTGACGGTATTAGGACCGAAGATTGAAAAACATCCACTCTTCCCGAAAGGAACGAATGTAAACTTTGTACAAGTGGTGGACGAGAACACTGTGAAAGTCCGCACGTGGGAGCGTGGTGCAGGAGC
The DNA here is from genome assembly GCA_963545445.1 of uncultured Veillonella sp. Classification (GTDB taxonomy): domain Bacteria; phylum Bacillota; class Negativicutes; order Veillonellales; family Veillonellaceae; genus F0422. Next base: position 4,601 of record CAUUJQ010000063.1, read on the forward strand.
CACATTGGCTTGTGGCACAGGCTCTTGCTCCAGTGCTGTGATGGCTTATGAAAAAGGATTAACAGGTCGTTCTGTAGATGTGGAATTATACCTAGGTACATTGCATGTAGACTATGAAGAAGATGGAACTGTATATATGACAGGGCCGGCTACAGAAGTATTTAGCTTGGACTTAGAGGATGCGACTTGTTAGGTAGCAATACAAGGCGCTTCAAATACAAAAGGGGAACGTTGATCAAGCAGTGTCAACGTTCCTCTTTTTTTGTATGAGTTTTCAAGAATCTAGGAAATAACAGTAGACCATGGTTTTATACTAGATAGGCCGTGCTGTAGTAGGTCTAACTAATGAAAGTATGCCTATGCATTAGTTTTGAGCTGAATCTTCTTGCCGAATTTTTTGACAAATGCCGTAACAGTAGTGGCTTTCAGAGTATCTACTGTAATAATCAACCCATCTACATTCGGTGTCGGGGTCACGGCTAGGATGGTTCCTTGCGGTTCTAGCTGGCGATACAAGTACGCTGCATCGGTTTGCAGAGTATCGAAGTCCCCTAGGCTGTATGTGCCAGTCGTGATGATATGATGTTCTAAGAAATGTTTATCTTGTATATACGCCGTTTCTGCGGTGATGGCTTTCACATCCTTAGTAGAGATGAAAGAAATCACTAATTTTCCATCGCGCCAGAACATAGCCCCTCGATTGTGGAAGTCGTAGGTTTCGCCAAATGTTTTTGTAATCAATGCTCGTGCTGTTTCCTCCATTTGTTGTTGCTGGATTGTGTTTTGAAGCATGGCAGCTTCTTTGGAGAACAGCAAGCGATATGTAATTTCGGCGGCCTCCGCACGAGTGATATATTTTTCTGGATTGAACAAGCCGGTGGTGCTGTAGTTAATAAATCCCCAAAGAGCTAGCTCTCGTACCGATGATTGGGCCCAAGGAGCGATAAATTTTTGGTCGCTAAAGTGGATGCCATCAAGGGCGGTAGGATCCTCTGTGCGATACCCTTGGTAATGTAAAAACTTATTAGCCACCACTGCAAATTCTTGGCGTGACATATATTGCTCAGGGCGATAGGTGTTGTCGCCATAGCCACTAATAATATTCGCTCTGGCTACACTTTCAATAGCAAGAGAAGACCAACGGTCAGAGGTGATATCTGAAAAGGAACTGGCCAATATGATGGATGGCGTTTCCCCAAGCATGTTGCTAAATAAGGAGGCAGCCTCTTCCCTAGATAAAGGGTCGTTGGGTTTGAAAGTACCGTTGCGGTATCCGCTCATCAATCCTTCTTTCGTCATTTTTGTAATCGATTCGTAGGCCCAAAACTGGCGAGGTACATCGGTAAAGTGATATTTTTGGACTCGATCAAAGGTAGGAATCGGGTTTGGTTGTGAATAAGTATAGGCAGTAGGGCTTGTCGTTGTTACGGTAGAAAGTAAATTAACGGCTTGAGCATGGACGAACAATGCCGGTACCACTGTAAGAAGTAATGCTGTAGATATACGTTTCATAGTATGCCTCCAAGATGGAAATTGAAAGTATGTTGTATTACGTCTATCATACCATATTTGAAAGATTGACTCCATGCGAAAAGAGTGATATTTATCAATGAAATCCCTCTGGAATAGGTTGATTTGTATAGGAATAGTTATCTCTATCATGAGTTTTAGTTATACTACT
>CAUUJQ010000064.1:0-6233 GCA_963545445.1 uncultured Veillonella sp.
AAGGTAAGGCGCCATTACAATTGCAAGAATCTTGGGATAATTGTGGTTTGCAACTAGGGCATATGGCAAGCGAGGTGCGCCGTGTGTTGACCACCTTAGATGTGACCCCAGATGTAGTAGCAGAGGCCATCGAAAAAGAAGTAGATTGCATTCTGTCCCATCATCCTATGATTTTTAAAAGTTTAAAATCCATTGACTTAGGCACTATGCAAGGACATATGATAGGAGACTTGTTGCAACATGGGATTAATGTATATAGCGCCCACACCAATTTAGATATCACGAAAGAAGGGCTCAATGACGAAGTGGCGCAACGTTTGGGTTTAACACAGATCCATGGCTTGGTGGAAACGGACCGTGAGGAAGCTTATAAAGTGGCGGTCTATGTACCATTCACCCATAGCGATCAAGTACGCCAAGCGATGGGTGATGCTGGTTCGGGTCATATTGGCAACTATAGTCATTGTAGTTTTTCTGTCACCGGCGAAGGGCGTTTCTTGCCACTAGAAGGGACGAATCCTTTCATTGGTCACGTGGGATCGATTGAAACTGTGCAAGAAGAACGAATCGAAACGGTGGTACCTAAGAAATTACTGGGAAAGGTACTTTCAGCTATGGAAACGGCTCATCCGTACGAGGAAGTTGCCTATGATGTGGTTCCTTTGCACAATGTATATGAAGCCCACCATATTGGACGCATTGGTGAATTACCGTCACCCGTGTCATTACAAGCATTGGCAAAGTTACTACGTTCTGTGTTTCCACAATTGCGATGGGGCGGTGCAAAGGTTGATTCGGTGCAACGCATTGCCCTATGTACGGGAAGCGGTGCTGAATTTATTAAAGCAGCAGCCAAACAAAAAGCAGACTTGTATATTACAGGTGATGTGAAATACCATGACATGCAAATGGCAAAAGAACTCGGCATCCTTGTGGTAGATGCAGGTCATTATGGTACGGAATATATGAGTCAAACTATTTTGAAACGATGGATAGAAGATACTTTCACACATGGAGAAGTAGAAGTCATAGAAAGTAAATCACAGAGAGATTTTTTCTTTGAAGTCTAGGCCGTTTAGGGTATAATGAAAGTAAGAGCTATTGACCGTAAGTGTGGTCTATGCTAGACTAAAACAGTAAGTATGAAAGGCGATTGCAAGTCCTGTGACTTGAGGAAAGTCCGAGCTCCATAGGGCAGGATGCCGGCTAACGGCCGGCGTGGGTAACCATAGGGAATAGTGCCACAGAAAAGTAAACCGCCACCTTCGGGTGGTAAGGGTGGAACGGTCGCGGTAAGAGCGCACCAGGTACATGGTAACATGTATGCTCGGTAAACCCCATCCGGAGCAAGGCCGAATAGGAAAGGGTTAAGGGTTGCCCGCCTACCTTTCGGGTTGTGCCGCTTGAGCGTATAGGTAACTATGCGCCTAGAAAGATAATCGCCACTGCGAAAGCAGGACAGAACTCGGCTTATTGATTGCTTGCGCAAGACCGCTCTTCGGAGCGGTTTTGTTATTGTAGGAGGTATCGTTATGAAATTAGAATCCATTAAAACCTATGAAGATTTTAAATCTATTGTCAAAGGGGATGATGAAATTGTGCTAGCTTGTTTCACAGCAGAATGGTGTGAGCCATGCAAGCTAATGAAAGAAGAATTAGATGTATTGCATGATGAATTGCAAGGCGTAGCACGGATGATTGCCATCGATAGTGATGCATCGAAAGAGATTGTCTTAAAAGAAGATGTGCAAGGGGTACCGACGATCATTTGCTATAAAAAAGGAAAAGAAAAGGACCGCATTGGCGGCTATAAAAAAGCAGCCTCCGTGCGCAAACTGTTAAAATTATAAATACGTGGTATAAAAGTATTTTTTTAAAATTGTGATTTAAATTCTATAGAGTACAAGTGTTTCGTGATATACTATACCTATTATTGGATGTATATAGACGCTATAAAGTTATTGCAAGAAAGGGGCTTTTTTGTGAAAGATAAGTTAAATAGTCTTTGGAATCTATTCCAAGAACGTAATTTAAGCCGACGTACATTTATGAAATCCTGCGTAGCCTTAACAGCTATTTTAGGGTTGCCACCGGCATTGACGAATAAAGTAGTAGCCGCAGCGGAAACAAAAGAATTGCCAACTGTCATTTGGCTCCATGGTCATGAATGTACAGGATGTGACGAATCCTTTATTCGCTCCACATCACCTTTCGCATCTGATGTGATTTTGAATATGATTGCCTTAGAATATGATGATACCTTGGCGGCAGCAGCAGGGGAACCATTTGAACATCATTTGCATCACTTGTTAGAAAGTAAAAAAGGTCACTATGTATTAGCTGTTGAAGGCGGTGTTCCATTGGACGAAAATGGCTCCTACTGCCAAGTGGGCGGTCGTCCATTTGTGGATGTATTGAAAGAATGTGCCGAGGGGGCTGCTTTCATCATTGAATATGGATCTTGTGCCGCTTGGGGTGGTATTCAAGCAGCGAAACCGAACCCAACAAATTCAGTATCTGTTTCTTCTATCGTAAAAGGTAAAAAAATCATTAAAGTACCTGGGTGTCCTCCTATTCCAGAGGTAATGACAGGGGTCATCATGCATTATGCTTTATTTGGTGAAATCCCGCCTCTTGATGTCGAAGGAAGACCAAAACAGTTCTATGGTAACCGTATCCATGATACTTGTTACCGTCGTCCTTTCTTTGATTCCGGTTTGTTTGTAGAACATTTTGATGATGACGCATCCAAAGCAGGTTGGTGCCTATACAAAGTAGGTTGTCGTGGCCCAGAAACGTATAACTCTTGTGGCAACTTGCGTTGGTGGAATGGGTTGTCCTATCCAATTCAATCGGGACATGGTTGTATTGGTTGCTCTGAAAAAGGATTCTGGGATAATGACAACTTTTACCAACGATTACCACATATTCATGCGCCAAATACGATCACTGATGTGGATACATTAGGAACGGTGGCTGGGTTCGGTGCCTTTGGTGCTGTCATTGCCCATGGTGGTATTACACTAGCGAAACATAAATATGATTCTATCCAAGAAGAGAAAAAATATTTAGCAGAACAAGAAGCAAAACAAAAAGAAGCGGAACAGAAAGGTAGTGACCAATAATGAAACGAGTTGTAGTCGATCCAGTGACCCGTATTGAAGGTCACTTGCGTGTAGAAGTTAGCGTTGATGAAGCAACAGGCCAAGTCCAAGATGCCCTATCTAGTGGTACAGCTTGGCGTGGTATTGAATTAGTAGCTAAAAATCGTGACCCTCGCGATGTATGGGCCTTTGTCCAACGTATTTGTGGCGTTTGTACATCTACCCATGCATTGGCATCCCTTCGTGCTGTAGAGGATGCATTGGAGATTCAAATTCCTAAGAATGCCAACTATATTCGAAATATTATGCATAGTTGTTTAGATACACACGATCATCTTGTGCATTTCTATCACTTGCATGCCCTTGACTGGGTCAGCCCAGTAGAGGCCTTGAAAGCAGATCCTAAGAAAACAGCAGAATTGCAACAACAAGTCTTAGATACATACAATGTGAGTGGATTGCAGCCAAAGGATTTGGAATCTTCCACATCTGCGTACCCTAAGGAGTTTCCTAAAGGAAATGCTACGTATTATACAGCAATCCAAACGAAGGTGAAAAAAATTGTGGAAAGTGGTCAATTAGGCATTTTCTCCGCTCAATGGTGGGATCATCCTGATTACCAATTATTGCCTCCAGAAGTGCATTTGATGGCGGTTTCTCATTATTTGACAATTTTAGATCGTCAACGTGATATTGTAACACCACATGTTATTTTCGGTGGTAAAAATCCACATCCTCATTACATCGTAGGGGGCATGCCATGCTCCATCTCTATGGATGATATGAATGCTCCTGTCAATGCGGCTCGTTTGGCTAGCGTGGATGAATCTATTGCTTTGGCGAAAGATTTAGTGAACTATTTCTATTTACCAGATTTACTAGCGATTGGTCATTTATATGTAAAAGCTGGTATGGTTGATGGCGGGGGCTTGGCGAAAAAACGCGTCTTAGCCTACGGTGGCTATCCAGATGATGCATATACAGGTATAAAAGATGGAGATTTCTTTAAAAAATCGTTGGTTCGTGCTAATGGCGTAGTAGAAAACTTCGAGCTCGGTTGGGAAAAAGCGACTTTCACAGCCTTAGAAGGGGAAGATTTGATGAATCCTGACTTCTTGTCGGAAGAAATCAATCACTCTTGGTTTGAATATCCAAACGGTGAAACTACCTTACATCCACTGGAAGGCGTAACGAAACCAGCTTTTACAGGTCCTAAAACAGGAACCAATAAAAAATGGGAATTCTTGGATGAAGAGAAAAAATATTCTTGGATTAAATCTCCTACATTCAAAGGTAAAGCCTGCGAAGTGGGCCCATTGGCAAAATACATCGTTGTCTATGTAAAAGTAAAACAAGGCGTTATCAAAGATCCAACTTGGGCTGAGAAAATGATGGTAGACCAAATTGATGCGGTATCCAAAGTGCTTGGTGTACCAGCTCATGTATGGTTGTGCTCTACTGTAGGACGCACAGCTGCACGGGGGTTAGATGCACAAGTAGCGGCGAACTTGAGTCAACATTTCTACAATCGCTTAATTGAAAACATCAAAACAGGTGATACGGTAGTAGCTGATACACGTAAGTTTGATCCTAATTCTTGGCCAAAAGAGGCGAAAGGTGTAGGCTTATTAGATGCACCACGGGGTGGCTTAGGTCATTGGTGCGTTATTAAAGACGGTCGTGTCGATAATTACCAATGTATCGTACCAACAACTTGGAATGCATGTCCAAAAACGATTGCTGGCGAACATGGTGCGTACGAAGCCAATATGATGGATACGAAAGTGAAAATTGCTGACAAACCATTAGAAATTTTAAAAGGTATTCATTCCTTTGACCCTTGTTTGGCATGTGCTACACACTTGTACAATAAAAAAGGCGAGAAGATTGTATCTGTAAATACAGATGCCCTATGTAAATAGGGAGGAGGCTGTCTATGTTACCATTAAATAAAAAGCCTTATCGTGTATTTAGTTTATGGCTCCGCATTTTCCATTGGACTATGGTTCTCTGTGTAACGGCTCTATTCTGGACGGGCTTATACATTGGGAATCCAGGTTTCCAAGCTACACCGGGTAGTGTGGAACCGACAATCGCAGTGGGCGGTTGGTTTTCTATGGAAATGATTCGTAAAATTCACTTTATCGCAGCATTTATCCTAATTGCTGCACTTATATTCCGTATTTATGGTGGAATTCGATATCGTGGCGATAGATTGTTTCCTAGATTTCATAAAAAGTCGTATTGGATTGGGCTGTGGGACACAATTAAGCACTATCTAATGTTGCCACAGCAACGAGAGCATCGTTTCTTGCGTAATTCTATGGCTCGTACTAGTTATTTAGGAGTATATGTGATGTTGTTCCTAGAAATCTGTACAGGTCTTGCTATGTTTGCACAAGTATATCCTAATACGTGGATTGCACAAATTTTTAATCCTGTAAATTTATTATTTACAGAGTATGAAGTGCATATGATTCATCACTACATTGCTTGGGGATTTTTGTTATTTACAATTATACATGTGTATATGGCATTCCGCGAAGATGTTATGGAAGAATCTGGAGAAGTATCCAGTATGGTTTCAGGGATGAAATTTTACCCTACAGATCCAGAAGATATAGAGGACTTATATGGACCAAATAAAAAGTAATCCCATCGTAGTATTAGGGGTAGGCAATATTTTGCTTACTGATGAGGGATTCGGTGTCCATGTGGTGAACCAATTACGGGAGGATTATGTATTTAATCCTCCTATTACCATTATAGATGGGGGAACCATGGGCATGGAATTGCTGACCTATATGCGGGGTATGACAAAGCTATTGTTAGTAGATGCCATCAATGGTGGAGATTCACCGGGAACGGTTTACGAATTCCCTCATGAGGAAATGAATACCTATTTTACAGAGGCCATCTCTGTGCACGAGGTGGGGATGCAAGATATTCTACGGATTCGTGCGTTACAAGAAGATCCTCTAGAGGATGCCGTTGTCATCGGGGTAGAACCTGAAAGTTTAGAACTAGGGCTCGACTTGAGTGAAACCACGCAAGCGGTGGTGGAAGAAGTTAAAAAACGAATTTTAGCAGTCTTAGCCTCTTGGGATGTGACAGCTACTCCCGTTGAAG
>CAUUJQ010000065.1:0-6200 GCA_963545445.1 uncultured Veillonella sp.
AAAATTGTAAACTCTGTCAAATTTTATTGAAAAACAACTTGCGCTTATTTTACACAAGGTGTATAATTTAAGCATAATTAAATATAAGAAGGACACTTTGTTACAAAGCCTAACTCACGTAACTCTTCTATAAAAAGTGTTCTTCTTTTTTTGCGCCCTTTTTTAGAAGAAACCAATCATATTAGGCATTACCCCATTCTTTTATGTGTATACTATGACAATATCCTATGTCGTTCTTAACTATATGTACTTTTACTAGTAGTCGGATATTCAGTAGACGGGTTGTGGTATAATAAACATCATAGAGAACCTGCTACATAGGATAACTAGTAGTAGAGTTATAGCAAAGGATACTTTCACAGAAAACGGCGTAGGATAGGAAGAGCATGAACGAACAATTGCAATCGATTAAGGGCGTGGGCCCGCAGCGAGTGAAACAATTAAATAGATTAGGGATACAGGATGTGACAGGGCTGTTACATTATTTTCCACGCACTTTTGAAGACCGTCGAAAGGTCTATTCTGTTCATGAAGCGCCTCGTGGTGAGGTAGTTGGCGTGACGGGGCAAGTGGTACATGTGAGTGAGAAACGGCCGAAGCCAAGAATGCATATTCTGCTGGTTACTATTTCCGATGGAATCGGAAGTTTAAATCTGACATTTTTCAACCAAGCCTATAAAAAGAACTTTTATAAAAAGGGTCAACGTCTGTATGCCTACGGCAAACTCGAATTTAATTATGGTCAATTGCAGATGAACACGCCTCAGATTGAAGTGATGGAAGAAGGGCAAGTGGTGGACCGTGGGATTGTGCCTGTGTACTCCTTAAAGGAAGGCATGAAACAATGGGGTATTCGGATGGCGATTAAAAATTGGTTTGACCATCATCGTGAACTAGAAGACGTAGTGCCTGTAGACGTGATGGGCGACCGATTTACCATGAGTCGCTACGAGGCATTCCGGGAAATGCATTTTCCCACGTCTTGGGAACGGTACCAGGAGGCACGGAAGCAGCTAGCCTATGAAGAATTGTGGATTATGCAAATGGGACTCCTCTTATTGCGAGCCCATGAGCAGAGCCACGGGGGATTTGCTATGGACTGCGATGGCTCTTTAGTGGATCGGATCCGCCAGGGATTGCCTTTTACTTTGACGGGAGATCAAGTGAAGGCCTATGCAGACATTGCGAATGATATGGAGCAACCCCGAGCGATGCAACGTTTAGTGCAAGGCGATGTGGGCTCCGGAAAAACAGTGGTGGCTGCCTTGGCATTGGCGAAGGCCATCGAAAATGGATTCCAAGGGGCGATTATGGCGCCTACGGAGATTTTAGCATCCCAGCATTTTGAAAGCTTCCAAGACTTGTTCCGAGATGCACCGATACGGATGGCGTTACTAACTGGGTCGACTAAGAAAAAGGAAGACCTCTATGCAGCGCTGGAACGAGGTGACATCGATGTAATCGTAGGAACCCATGCGTTGATACAAGAGAAGGTAAACTTTCACAAGTTAGGCCTTATCGTGGTGGATGAGCAACATCGATTTGGTGTGGAGCAACGGGCGAAGTTGCAGAAAAAGGGCGATCATCCTCATGTACTAATTATGACGGCTACCCCGATTCCTCGAACTATGACATTGTCTATTTATGGCGATTTAGAAGTGTCCTTGATCAAGGAAATGCCACCAGGTCGTAAACCCATTAAGACCTATGTGGTGAATTCCTCTCATAAAGAAAAAATGCTGGAGTTTTTTGAGCGAGAGATGAAAGCAGGCAGGCAAGTGTATGCGGTGTGCCCGCTGGTGGAAGAGTCTGAAAAAATGGATTTAGACGCGGCGGAGCAAATCGTTTGTGCCTACAAGGATTACTTTGAGCCACACTATCGGGTGGGCATGGTCCATGGTCGTATGCGACCAAAGGAAAAAGAAGAAGTGATGGACGCTTTTTATCGTCATGAAATTCACCTATTAGTATCCACTACGGTTATTGAGGTAGGCGTTAATGTGCCGAATGCGACCATCATGTGCATTCATAATGCGGAACGGTTTGGTCTGTCTCAGTTACACCAATTGCGCGGTCGTGTGGGCCGTGGGTCAGCACAGGCCTATTGTGTGCTTGTCAGCGATAGTAAAAATCCAGACAGCAAGCATCGACTGTCATTGATGGAACAGACACAGGATGGATTCAAGTTGGCGGAAGAAGATTTACTTATCCGAGGGACAGGGGAATTGTTTGGCCTCGCTCAATCGGGATTACCAGATTTGAAAGTTGCTAATATCATCAAGGATATTCCTATCCTAGTGGACGCGCGAAATGATGCGAAACGCTATTTAGGAGACCGCGGATTTGATGAAGTGCAAGCTACACTGCGCCATCAGATGGAAGCTCGATTTGGACCACAATATATGCGTATTTTATATACTTAAAGTTGTTTAGTGAGGGCCAAATATGATACAATAGAGTGAGATTCTATCTATAGCACAGTGCTAGAGATATGTAGTGGTGAGGGAGGATAAACTCATGCCTATTATTCATGTAGAATTAGTAGAAGGACGTACTTTCGAACAAAAAAAAGCTCTTGGTGAAGCGATTACAAAAGCAACTGTGGAAACTGTGAAAGTTCCAGCAGAAGCAGTAAAAGTTATTTTCGTGGACATGAAAGCTGACAACTATATGGAAGCTGGCGTAATGCGCTGCGAAAAAAATAATTAGGAAAAGACTACCTACCAGAAGGATAGGTCTATGAGGAAGGGAACCTTTCTTGTACGTCCTGTCCTTCTTGTTTACGTACTAGAATAGATGAGGTGAATGGTGCAAAATCGAATTGATGTGCTATCCGTCCCTATTGATGTGGTGACAATGACGGAAGCCGTAGATAGGGTGCTTTCATTTGTGGGGCAAGAAGGGTTGCACACAGTGGCCACGGCCAATGCAGAAATGGTCATGATGGCGCAGGAAAATCAAAGATTGTTTGAGGTTTTGCAACGAGCAGATCTTGTAGTTCCCGATGGGGCAGGTGTGTTGTGGGCTGCTGAACAAGTGGGCAAACAGTTCCCAGAACGTGTCACAGGATGTGATTTATTACAACATCTATTGAAAGCAGCACAAATGCACAACATCAAGGTCTATTGTGTAGGCGGTGCCGAAGGTGTGGTGAAAACAGCCTTAGAGAATGCTGCAACCGAATTAGGTGAGTTACCAGTTGTGGGCTACCATTCAGGGTATTTTACGGCAGATGAAGAGAAGCAGATTATACAGGATATCGAGGACAGTGGCGCACAACTAGTCTTTGTTGCCTTTGGAGTACCTAAACAAGAATTTTGGATTCAAGATAAATTATCCCATTTACAAGGCGTAGTAGCCATGGGAGTGGGCGGATCCTTTGATGTGATGGCAGGCATGCTGAAACGAGCACCAGTATGGATGCAAGAAAATCGCTTAGAATGGTTGTATCGCTTATTGTTGCAACCAAAGCGGATCATTCGCATGTTGGCATTGCCTAAATTTATGTGGGCCGTATGGCGTCATAAATAAAACGTTGGAAGTTCAATAGACGCTCTCCTTTTGGAGTAGTGTCGCCCTGTGGGGCGTTAAGAAGAGGTTAAGTATGGGTGTAATTGTAAAAGATGGCTATCCCTTGATAGGAGCTTGTCTCGTAGTGGCAGCCCTTATAGGGTATTTCGTGTCTTGGTGGTTAGGAATCATACCGTTTATATTGGCATTATTCTTTACGTATTTCTTTAGAAATCCTAATCGCAAAATTCCGCATGATGACCGTGCACTTGTGTCACCAGCTGATGGAAAAGTCATGGAAGTGGTGGAAGTTTTTGAAGACACGTATTTACATCAACAATGTAAGAAAGTGACAATCTTCCTATCTGTGTTTGATGTGCATGTGAACCGTGCACCAATGGCGGGAGAAATTACGTTCCGCCAATATACAGAAGGACGATTTTTACCGGCCTATAAAGATTCTGTAGGCTATGAAAATGAACGACATACGATTAGCATTAAAAACGACAAGATGGAAATTGCGGTCACACAAATTGCTGGCTTGTTGGCTAGACGTATTGTATCTTGGACAGATGTGGGAGATACCTTAGAACAAGGTACCTTGTATGGTATGATTAAGTTCGGCTCTTGCACAGAACTATTTGTTCCCTTAGATATAGATATTTGCGTTACAAAAGGGCAACATGTAGTAGGTGGAGAGACGGTTATTGGGAGGGTGAAAGATGAATAAGTCTATATTTCCCAATCTTTGTACGGCAACCAATTTAGCCTGTGGCGTGGTGGGGATTAGCTTATCTGCAACAGGTAATTTCACAGGTGCTGCCATTTGCGTGCTGTTGTCCTTGCTAGCGGATGGCTTAGATGGACGTATTGCTCGTGCTTTGGGCGTATCTGGTGATTTTGGTCGTGAATTAGATTCTCTGGCGGATGTGGTTGGATTTGGTGTGTCTCCAGCTTTCATGTTGTACATGATGAGCTTGGATCACTACGGCTGGCTAGGGTATGTGCCATTGTTAGCATTCTCTGTATTGGGGGCTTTCAGATTGGCACGATTCAACATTATGACAGAAGAAGTACATGGTTATTTCCAAGGGTTGCCAATTCCGGCAGCTGGTTGTATGGCGGCCACCTATGTATTGAGCGGTGTGCGGATTCCTGATGTGGCATTGATGCTAGCTATGATCTTTGTAGGCTATTTGATGGTCAGCAATGTACATCATCCAGATTTCAAAGGAAAAGGTAGCGATCCTATGCAACCGATTGCAGTAGGTATTACGGTAGGTTGTGGCGTATTTTGCTTATTGATGGATTATCGCTCTTGGCCAGTGCTGATTTTTGTGTTGTATGCAGTATATGGTATTAGCAATACTATCATCAACAACATTCGTAAATAGGAAGGAACTAAGATGAATTACATTTGGTTTGACCTAATTATGATTCCCATACAAGTAATCATCGTATTTTATACCTTGTATTACTTTGTGTTGATGGTCTGTGGCATGTGGCATAGAAATGACAAAAAGGAATGTGCTCCGAAACATTCTTTTGCCATTATTGTCTGTGCTCATAATGAAAGTGCCGTGATAGGTCAATTGGTGAATAATCTGCAAGTGCTTGATTATCCTCGCCATTTATATGATATTTTCGTAGTCGCCGACAATTGTAAAGATGATACTGCTAAGATTGCTCGCGAAGCTGGTGCTGAAGTGTATGAGCGCTTTAACACAGAAGAAGTGGGTAAAGGCTATGCCATGGGATGGATGTTTGATAAAGTATTCGACATGGAACGTCACTATGATGCGTTTGTCATCTTTGATGCAGATAATCTGGTGCATCCTCATTTCCTCTATGAAATGAATCGTCATTTGGAAAAAGGGGAGCCCGTGATTCAAGGGTACTTGAATGCAAAGAATCCAACCGATACATGGGTGGCAGGTACCTTTGCCATTGCCTTTTGGATGGTGAATCATATGTGGCACTTGGCGAAATATAACCTAGGACTTTCCACAGCCTTGGGCGGCACGGGTATGTGTATCCGTACAGATATCATCCGCGATTATGGTTGGTCTTGTAACAGCTTGACAGAAGATATGGAATTTTCCTTGAAATTGTTGATCCATGGTGTGAAAACAACATGGGCTCACAATGCCATCGTCTATGATGAAAAACCATTGACTTTCATGCAGTCCTGGAATCAACGGAAACGTTGGGCCCAAGGTCACTTTGATACAGGGGAACGATATATTCCAAAACTATTTGTGCAAGGTATTAAGAAAGGAAAATGGACAATCCTAGATGGAATTGTGCAGATTACACAGCCATATTTCTTATTACTGTCAGCATTTTATATTATTATGACCTATATCAATGGCATCGTGCCGTTGTATACAAATATTATTTACCAAATCTTGCCGGTACAAGTGTGGCAGATTATCGGGATTGGACAATATTTATTTCCACTCATTGTGCTAGCACAAATTAAAGTGCCGCCAAAAGTGTGGTTGTATTATCTATTGTATCCATTGTTCATTTATTCTTGGGTACCCGTTACCTTCTTAGGATACTTGAATCGCCATGACAAAGTATGGTCCCATACACAACATACCCGTGGGGTAGAATTAGGGGAAGTGAAACTAACCCGAATGGGCGATACCAGCCGCAAAACAAAAGAATAAGTGGTTGAAGCAACA
>CAUUJQ010000066.1:0-6124 GCA_963545445.1 uncultured Veillonella sp.
AGCTAGCGCTAAGAACTTTTTATATGAGCAGCCCCCACATTTGACAAAGAGCCTATTTATAAGATGGTCAATGTTTGTTATACTATAGGTAGAGATAATTTTAATGTAGAAAGGAAATTATATGTCAACCATACAAGATGTAGTGCAACGCACGATGTATATGAGTATATTTTTTATATTAATTCCCCTAGGGGCATACACAATTCACACGGGGATGAGCGCCATGGTGGCAGGAGTGAGTTATGGGGTGCTGTCTCTATTTATTCCTATCTTTTACTTGCGTTCTAGTGAAAGTGGTTTTGGTCCTAAGGCGATTAGGATACCGATTTGTGTATACGTATTAGCTTGGGCACTAGTACAAGGTGGTACATTCTTGGTATTCAACAATTTAGATTTATCTTGGTTGTGGAACCTATCTACTATCGGTCGTGATGTAGTGTTTGCCATCATCATGTATTGCCAAGTGACCCTGTCCTTGGTGTTGGCATTAGCAGGTGGGAAACATACAGAGGTGTAATATGAGAAGTTATATAAAATTTTATAGTTGGTCCATGCTCTGGATTATTCCGCTCAGTCTAGTGTTTAGTTTGGGGCAGTTCGATACATCCAGTATTATCATGTTCGTCATTGCTTCCTTAGGGATTCCCTTAGGATTGAAAGCGGTGCCAAGATTGGCAGGACAGTTTGACTTTCATTTAGGGAAAGGTCATTATACCTACGCCTGGCTTTGGTGGAATCTATTCTTTTTCTTTGGCAATGGTGTATTGCCCTTTACATTGCCTAAAGAACCTATCTATGTCATGCTAGTTTGGGTGTTGACCATGTTATTGGTGGTGGCACTCATGATTGGTACGGCAAAACTTTTAGATTGTTGGATGGCACGCAAAGAACGTCATTACTTTATCGATACAGTCCTAAATATCTCTACCTATGCGTTGCCATTGCCAATGCTATTTTTAGGGGATGTGATGTACCTAAATCTACAGGATCCCGTTATCCAAGCATCCTTAGATGCACAGGGATTTGCAGGATTAATCGCCAGCCTGTACATCGGTGTCGTGCTCATGATGCTGACCACTATCGGCAGTATGGTTTTATATCTATATCCACGTCGCACAGCTTTGTGGCCTCGTGTGACGGCTATCGTAGTCATGGCAGTATGGTGGGTGGCAACCAATGCACATATCCTATTTGGTGGTTACATTCCAGACATTGTGAAAGTCTGGGCAGGGAAAGCGTTGCCAGCTTTCACAGGCAGCCCATTAGTGTATATTACGCCGTCTGTGTTTGAAATCTGCGCCATTGCAGTAAGTGTGGCAATTGGATTAGGTATAGAAAAATTATGGCTAAGCAAGAAAGCTTAGCGCGCGTGAAGGATACAAACCTTAGAAAATCGTATGTCCTAGATACGAAGATTTACGTGCAGAGTGAAAACAGGATAGGTTATGAACTTATCCTGTTTTTGTAAATTATAATTTTTAAAAATTACAAATGAATAGACTTGCTTTTTTTGAAATTACCGTGTATACTTAAATCATAAGTTATCTGCGGTAATTTTTTTAAATGCAAAATTAGAGAAAAGGAGATGGTTTCTATGGTATGTATCAAAGACTTATTTCATAGCAATACGGGGGTATCTCAATATCGCTTGGACGAAGATGTAACAGGAGAGGCAAAAACATACACATTGTATGGTCAAAATGAATTGTATGAAGATATACATGGTGTGCCTGGTGAACGACAAGATCGGAAGCAAATTAAAACGACTTTCACAGGAGATGTACTAGAAGAAGGGGATTTGTTATTCAGTGCTATCTCAGGGGAAGCGACGATCGTCGGTAAAGACCATGAAGGATACATCTTCACACAGAACTATGTGCGCATGGTGCCTACGTCGAAGCAGATTGATTTGAAATATATGATGTTTCTTATCAATGAGCATCCAAGCATTAAACGCCAGTTCCAACAAAACTTACAAGGCAGTCAAGTCATTCGCTACAGTTTAAAATTATTGAAAGACATTGAACTGCCGAAGTTACCACCGATAGAGATACAACGAATTATCGGCGATGTGTATTACAAGGAATTACGAGTGTGTTCCTTGCAACAACGAGTAGCACATAATATGTATACATTACGAGTGGCACAGTTACAGGGGGTGTAAGTTATGACAAAACTATATGAAACGGAATTTGAACGACAATTAGTAGAGCAATTGACGACGGGTGCTATTTCATTCACACAAGATGTGAAAGAAGGACAAGCTCACTATGGGTCTCGTGGTGTCTATAAAAGTAAACTATGGAAATATGAACCACATATTAAGACAACAGAAGCTATGTGGGAAAACTTTCGAGGTATTTTGTATCAGCTGAACCAAGATAAACTGGATAAACCCTTGAGCGATACAGAGTTTAAACAAGTCCAAAAAGTGATTAATGAGTTATATACACCGTATCTAGCAGGGCAGTTTCTGTATGGTGTGAATGGTGTATCTCAAATAGAAGTGGATTTAGATGATGGACGCCATGTGTACCTGACTGTATTCGACCAAAAACAAATTGGCGCAGGCAATACGGTGTACCAAGTGGTGACACAAATACAACGAGCGCCTAAGATTGCAGGACGACTAGAACGACGTTTTGATACAACCCTCTTAATTAACGGATTACCTGTCATCCAAATCGAGGAAAAAGCCTCTGGACATGTCGCAAATGAGGCATTAAACCAAATGCATCAATACATTGAAGAACGGCAGTACAGCGATATATTCTCTACTGTTCAAATTTTGGTGGGCATGACTCCTACGCAAATTAAATACATGGCAAATACTACTGCGGAGATGTTCAACAAGGACTTTTCCTTTCAGTGGCAAAATCCGGAAACCAACAAGGTCGTAAGAGATTGGAAAGTGTTCTCTGACTTATTCCTCAGCATTCCCATGGCACACCAAATGTCCACACAATTTACCATCTTAGATGGTACAAAAAACAAACAAATGCTCAAAGTCATGCGACCATACCAAGTGTATGCTACGAAAGCGGTGCTGAGCCAATTAAAACAAGCAGACTTTACATTGCCTATCAACAAATTGGGCTATATTTGGCACACCACAGGATCTGGTAAAACTATTACTAGCTTTAAAACAGCATGGCTCGCCAGCCGCATGCCATATGTAGATAAAGTGGTGTTCGTGGTAGACCGCATTGCGTTGACGAAACAAACAGAAGAAAATTACAAGGCCTATGACCCAGAGGGCACTATCGACGTAGAGGGCAGACAATTTGATGCGGTAGCTGGTACAGAAAATACAAATGCTTTAAAACGTAAACTGAATGAAAAAGGCAATGGTATTATCGTCACATCTGTACAAAAATTGACGAAGTTAATCCAACGCAAAGACTTTACATTGCCGAAGAAAAATTTTGTGTTCATCGTCGATGAGGCGCATCGTTCTACGGGCGGTGATAGTTTCGAGGACTTACAAAAAGTATTTAAAGGCGCTGCTTGGGTAGGCTATACAGGGACACCGATGTTTGACGAAGTGGCAGGAAAAAATACGACAAAAACAAGAGAAGTGTTCGGCAATTTGCTCCATGCCTATACCATTCGAGAAGCTATTGCAGATAAAAATGTGTTGGGTTTTAAAGTAGACTTTGAAAACACCATTCCAGAAGACGAGATGAAGGAAAATTACTTACCTGCCTTTTATCGGCATCAACACCCTAATTGGACGGAAGAGGATATTCAATATCGTATCAACAACATGACTCCTGATGATATGGATGATATGATCGAACCAAGTTTCTACGATAACAACAAGGACCACGTTCGTTTGGTGGTGGAAGATATCTTTACTCACTGGAGAAATCGTTCGGTAGAGGGTAAATACAATGCTATGTTGACCACCCATGTAGGGGGCACTCGTCCTAGTACGCCGATGGCAATGATGTACTTTGAGGAGTTTGAAAGCGTGA
The DNA here is from genome assembly GCA_963545445.1 of uncultured Veillonella sp. GTDB lineage: Bacteria > Bacillota > Negativicutes > Veillonellales > Veillonellaceae > F0422. The sequence goes on from CAUUJQ010000066.1 coordinate 3,978, forward strand.
ACCAAGAGCGAGCAGCACGCAATGAATTTACCTTGAAAGTGGGGGTTACTTTCAGTGCTAGTACAAATAATAGTGATACCCAACTAGATACGAATAAGGGGCTGCTACGGGCGATGAATCACTATAACAAACTATTTGGCACCAATTTTGGACTCGATGATGTGTCTGGGTATACCCAAGATTTGACGACACGCTTGAACCGTACTGCTAGAGATGGTCAGCACTTAGATATTGTCATCGTAGTGGACCAATTGCTCACAGGGTTCGATGCGCCACAGATGAATACATTGTACGTAGATCGCACACTGAAAGGAGCTTTGCTCATTCAGGCCTATTCTAGAACGAACCGTATCGCGGATACCCATAGTAAACCGTGGGGACGGATTGTTAACTATCGCTGGCCCGTACAGAACGAAAAGTTGATGAAGGAAGCCCTAAGTATCTATGCAAACCGTGCGTCAGCTAATGTGCAGGACACATTGGTGACAGGCGGTGATGACGGTGGTTTGAAAGGTACAGGTGTATTGGCAAAAGATTTCAAAGATCAATTAGCAGAAGTACAACATGTGGTGAACCAATTGGCAGATTTGACAGATACTTTCACAGAAGTGCCACCTAGCGAAGCGAAGCAAGAGGAAATGTTTGAGCTCATGCGTAAGTATAGTTCGGGCATGTCCAAGTTGAAACAATATGATGCGGAGCAGCTGGATGGGGAAACCATCGGTTTCGATTATGACAAACCAGAAGATTTAGTGGCTATGGTGGGTATGACGGTAGAACAGGAAGAAGTGCTGACCACGTCCCTCTACAATGATTTGAAAGAGCGCATGGCACAAAAATACGATGTACCAGTGGCGCAAATCGAATTGCGTATGACCCACGTGAAAGACGTAAAAGTCAATTACGATTACTTGACAGAATTAGTGGAAGAATTGATGAATGCGGTCCACGAGGAACGTATGGATGATGCAGATGCTTGCCGAACACGGATTCAAGACTTTGCCATGGCATTGGAAAATCGTCAATATGCGAAACAAATCAACAAGGCTGCAGAGGCTATCTATACAGGGGAATATCCGCCACAAGGTAGTGATGTTGTGTATCCTGTAAAATTAGATGACACCAAGGATATTATCCAAGAGGCGAACACCATGATTGTGAAAGATGAAATCTTTGAGTTTCGCCAAAAGTGGGGCATCGTCGATTGCATTCGCAGCGAAGAATTACTAACACTATTTGCGAACCATGTGTATGGCAAAAAGGACTTTGACGATACAGGGCGCATGACAGAATTGAAAAAAGCGGCAAGAAAAGAGTATATGGTAAAAGCCCAAGACCCAACGGTGAAAGAGATGAAAACCATTGCCTATGGAAACAAATTAATTGAGGCTATCTATGAATTTGCCGATGCCTATGTAAGTGAAGGATAAAGAGAGGTGTCACAATGAGTGAAATAAAACGAAACGTACCGAAACTCAGATTCCCTGGGTTTACGGATGCTTGGGAACAGCGTAAGTTGGGGGAACTATTTGACCGATATGAAAGTAGAGTTGAAACTCCACATGATGGATATTGGAGATTAGGTTTACGAAGTCATTGTAAAGGGACATTTCACACTTATGTTGAACCTGGAAGCGAGCTTGAAACCTCGGATATGAATATAGTTAAAGAGGGTAACTTTATATTAAATATAACGTTTGCTTGGGAGTTGGCACTTGCTATAACAGATAGCGATGATGATGGAAAGCTCGTATCACATAGATTTCCTCAGTTTAAACCGAAGAAAAATCTATTAATTAAGTTTTTTAAACATACGCTTTCAAACAATAAATTTAAGCATCACCTTCAACTTGCATCTCCGGGTGGTGCAGGAAGAAATAAAGTATTAAAAATTAATGAGATGCTGAAGTTTGAGTTATTATTTCCAAATATGGAAGAGCAATTAGCTATAACAAAAATATTAGAAGACTTTGATAACCTCATCACCCTTCATCAGCGTAAGTTAGAAAACTTAAAATTAAAGAAAAAAGCATTACTTCAAAAATTATTTCCGAAAAATGGAGAACAATTTCCAGAACTTCGTTTTCCAGGATTTACGGATGCTTGGGAACAGCGTAAGTTGGGGGAACTATTTGACCGATATGAAA
>CAUUJQ010000067.1:0-6114 GCA_963545445.1 uncultured Veillonella sp.
TTTGACGAGCTTGACGAATGGAGTTACCGAAGCCGATGCGATATACAAGGTTGTCCAAACGGCATTCCAACAATTTCAACATGTTTTGGCCTGTAACACCGTGCATTTTTTTCGCTTTATCGTAATAGCGTACAAACTGGCGTTCTAGCAAGTTGTAGTATGCTTTAACTTTTTGTTTTTCTAATAATTGAAGACCATATTCAGACATTTTCTTTTGACGTTGGTCTTTTTTTACACGTTTTAAAGCCTTCGCGTGACCGAAAACGTTCACACCGAAGCGACGGCATAACTTAAATCGTGCTTCTCTTCTCGTTGCCATGTGATTATCACCTCATAGATTAATAAATACTTTGCACAAATTGTGCCTATTTATTATATCCTATTGAAAGAAAAAAGTCAAAATCGGATAACCATTGTCAAGGCCGGCGTTTATGCTTATAATAAAAGGTACAGTATTAGTATTTCCAATAGGAAATGATGTAAAGGAGATTCACAATGAATGTGTCCTATAATGTAAGAGAAGAACTATCTATAGATCATACACCAGGGGCAGGGGCCATCGTTATTTTCGGGGCCTCCGGAGACCTGACAAAGCGTAAATTATTACCAGCAATTTATTCCTTGTTTCAACGGGGATTACTTTCACAGAAAGTAGCTGTGGTGGGCGTAGCTCGTACAGCGATGAGTCACGAGGAATTTCGGGAACAAGTGAAAGTATCCATACTCGGCGACCGCGAGCCAACGGCAGAAGAACGTCAATTTATTGAACGATTCTCCTACGTGGCGGGACAATATACTGAGCCAGCGACGTATGTGGCACTACGAGAAGAGTTGGAACGAGTAGCAGAGGTGCACGGTACGGCGGGGAATGCGTTATTCTATTTGGCAATGCCACCAGAATTATTTGAGCCTATCGTCCGTGAATTACATGGAGCCCAACTGTTAGAAGAAGTGGGGTCTTGGTCTCGTGTCATTATTGAAAAGCCATTCGGTCATGATTTGGAAAGTGCTATCGCCTTAGATGAAGCGTTGAAGAAATATATTACAGAAGAGCAAACGTATCGTATCGACCATTATTTAGGGAAAGAAACGGTGCAAAATATTTTAATGCTCCGCTTTGCCAATGCTATTTTTGAACCATTGTGGAATCGTAAATATATTGAACGCGTAGAAATTACTGTAGCGGAAGAGCTAGGCGTAGAAAAACGAGCGGGTTACTACGATGGGGCAGGGGCTTTGCGAGATATGGTGCAAAACCACATGATCCAAGTCTTGTCTTTAATCGCTATGGAGCCACCAGCAAGTTTTAATGCCAATGACTACCGTGATGAAATTGCCAAGTTGATTTCCTCCATCCGTAGCTTACATCGACAAAACTTAGCAGATGTGGCGGTGCGTGGTCAATATGCGGAGTCCGTGAATCCGGATCGACCGGCGCCAGAATATCGCAAGGAAGAAAATGTACCACCTACGTCCATGACGGAAACCTATGTGGCATTGAAATTATTCATCGACAACTGGAGATGGCGCGACGTACCATTCTATTTGCGTACAGGCAAACGATTGCCGAAAAAATCTAGCGAGATTGCGATTACTTTCAAACCAATTCCACATTCCATATTCAAACCATTCCATGCGAAAGATTTTAACCAAAACGTACTCGTTCTTCGCATGCAACCCAATGAAGGGATGGGGTTGTCCTTAGAGGTGAAATCTCCAGGTTCTAAACTCTGCGTGAACACATTGGAAATGGACTTTTCTTATAGCGATTCCGTGGAGTTAGCGAACATTCCAGATGCGTATGAACGATTAATTTTAGATGGCTTATTGGGCGACCAAACCCTATTTGTTCGAAATGATGCAGTAGAAAGATCGTGGCGTTTATTTAAACCGTTGATGGAAGCATGGGAACGCAACGATGAAGCAACACCATTATGTTTCTACCCAGCTTTCAGTGAAGGACCAAAAGAAGCAGAAGAATTATTAGAAGGAGGATCTTGGCGGTGGCGAGAGATATAATTCATGCATTTCCTACGGGGGATGACGTGGCAAAAGCAGTGGCCGATCGATTTTTAACCTACACCAATACATGTATTGCAGAAACGGGAACGTGCGTAGTCGCAGTGTCTGGAGGAACTACGCCGAATGCATTGTTCTCCTTGTTGGATTCCGATGCATACACGAATCGTATCGATTGGGAGCATATTTTCTTCCTCTGGGTAGATGAACGTTTCGTACCACAGTCCAATCCAGACAACAATTTTGGACGTGCAAAAGATCGTTTATTTGGCAATATTATGGGCGCTGCTCATTATTATCCAGTGCCGACGAATAATGGTACTGTAGAAGAGGCAGCAGATAAATATGAGCAAGAAGTAAAAATGGTCTTGAAACGTACAGAAAAGGAGCACATCGATTTGGTGTTACTAGGCCTAGGAGATGATGGACACACAGCGTCCTTATTCCCTAAATCGGAAGCGCTGTATGAGCGTGACCGCATGGTAGTGGCTGTGAAAGATGGCAAAGTGTGGGACCGTGTGACCTTGACATTCCCTATGCTAGTGCAGGCACAATCCGTTTGGTTCACTGTGGTAGGATCGTCCAAAGAGGCAGCTTTGGCACGTGTACTTCGTCAACGCAAGGAATACGAAGACTATTCTTGGGAAGATCGTGTAGACCATTGTCTGCCAGGAGCCGTACTAACTCATGAACCAGTAGAATGGTATGTAGATGAGGCGGCGCATAAACAATAATTGATTTGACATACGAGGTGTTAGGCATGTTTAATTTTGGTACACAAGAGTTATTTCTTATTTTAATTATTGCCTTAGTGATTTTTGGACCTAAAAAATTGCCGGAAATTGGTAAGGCCATCGGTAAAAGCATTAATGAATTTAAAGATGCTGTTAGCGGTGATAAAAAAGTAGCGAAAGAAGAACCTGCAAAAGCAGAAACAATTGATGTAGATGCAGGGGCAAAAAATAGTCATAAACAAAATAACTAGGAGGAACTATGTGTAAAGATTGCGGTTGTGGTAGCACAGGTAATGTGACTACAAAATTATTTCACGTGCCAGGCATGATGTGCGTGAATTGTGAAAATACTGTGAATGGTGCTGTTCGTGGCTTACCAGGTGTCTTGGAATCTACAGTCGATTTAAAAACAAAAGAAGTGCGTATTCGCTTTGACCATACAAAAATTGAGGAAGCGACCATTCGTGCAGCTATTGACGAAACAGGTTTTGAAGTGGAATCTGTGAAAGACTATGTTCATGAACATGGTGGTATTTTAGGGGCCATTAAAAAGATATTCAAATGATACGTAAGTTTAATGAAGAAACATATACGTGGGACGGCGTAGATACCTTGGTGTACAAGCAAGATAATAGTCCTTTCAAAGATGTAACCCGTCAAGTTCTCTTCGATGGGGCTTGGGATATTCCGTGCCAGTTCCGCTATTTTGAAGTACAACCAGGGGGATATAGCACCATGGAGCGTCATGAGCATACGCATATGGTCATGATCTTCCGTGGTAAAGGCCAATGTTTACTAGGCGACACCGTGGAAAATGTACAAGAAGGAGATATGATAGAAATCCCTAAATTGATGGCTCACCAATTCCGCGCGAACCAAGGCGATCATTTAGGATTCCTTTGTTTGGTCAACGTGGACCGGGATAAAGTACAAGTTATCACTGCAGAAGAACAAGCTGAGATGATGAAAAATCCGGCGATTAAAGAGTTTTTAAATAGTTAATGGCAGGTCTATGTGAGACATATGTGAAAATAAGAAATAAAAGCACCAATGCGTATGATTATACGGTAATTGGTGCTTTTGTTTATTCTGATTCGGTTAATGCGGGGAAATAGATTTGTTGAATGGGGCCATTCTTCATACCTTAGACTCCTAACGTTTAATATAATATATAAATACCGCAGCACAGGAAGTGTTCCATAGTAGGGTATCGCTGCCTTTTTCAATATGGTTTTCTATGTATTGGTGGATGGCTTTTTTATGAGTAGTATACGCATCAACTCCGATGTCAGAGATAATTTTGTTATATGCGTCTTCCAACTGATGAAATGATTTCTTTTGCTTGTATTCCACATATTCTACATTTGCATGAATGTCAAGATTCCATAGCTCTAGAGGCAGTAATTTATAGTCTTGGCAGCCCTGATAGTGTATCTGTAAATCTGCATACATCTGAAAGAAGGGAGACCTTTGTAATGTGCGAACTAGGATAAATCCTTTTTTGCCTAAGTCATATATCTTTTGAAGGGCTGTGGAAATATCTTGAATCCGATACAGTGAATTGATGCTAATTACATAATCAAAAACACTTTCAGCATCTATATCTTCGAATTTACCCCAACAGGGAAACACATTGGAGATCCCATGTTGGTCCAGGTTCACATGCATGGCCTGTATCATATCTAGAGATAAATCGATGGAATAGATAGATTCACAGCGGGGAGCGAGGTGTATCGTAAAATTTCCAGAACCGCCACCTATTTCCAAGACCCTTTGGTTTGGTTCTAGTAAAGAGAGAAGTTTTTCTACAATTAAGTGTGTATGATTGTTAAGATTGTAATCTTTCGAGTATATAGGGGCAATAGACTGCCAAAATTGATACTCTAAGACATCATCAGTTTTTCGGGTGGCAGAGGATGATACAAAATCCATTTCCTCTAACCACGTAGGTGTGACTGTAGTTAATATATCATTCTTATGTATCATAAGCGTTACCATGTTAAATAGAAAATAAGATATTATAATTCATCGTACCATACTATTTAGGAATCTATAAATTACTTTTTGGAATGGTTGAGGCTGTAGGGAATACGCTTTCCATGCATGTACAGAAACATGTGATATAGCTGTAATACATAAACGGACAAATATATTATAAATTTACTATAATTATCTTTTATTTAGGACGAAGATTTGTTATAATTGAAAAGTTCTCATGTTTTATAGAAAGTAGGTTACATATGAATTTTATTCGTAGTATCAATCGCTTGTTCAATGATTACCTAGCATGGATTGTGTTGGCTGTGGCAGTCATCGCATTCTTAGTGCCAGAAGTATTCATGGGCGCAGCGAAACAAACAGTTCCTTTGTTACAATTAGTTATGTTCAGCATGGGCTTAACATTAACAGGGAAAGTATTCTTAGACGTATTTAAACAACCGTGGCAAGTAATCTTGGTGTCCTTGATTCAATTCTTGTGGATGCCATTAGCAGGTTGGTTAGTGGGTAACTTGTTTGGATTCCCACCTGAAATCGCCTTAGGATTTATCTTGTTAGGAGCTGCCCCAGGAGGCACCGCATCCAATGTGATGACATTCTTGGCAAATGGTAATGTACCGTTGTCCGTATCTGCGACGACAGTATCCACGTTATTAGCACCAGTGTTAACACCAATCTTCATCGTTTTATACGCAGGACAAACCGTAGATATTGCATTCTGGCCAATGTTCATGTCCATCGTGAAAATCATTGCCGTGCCAATTGCATTGGGCATTATTGTGAACTATTTCATTGGTTCTCGCATTGAACCTGTGAAAGAAGTCTTGCCAACAGTAGGTGCCGTAGCTGTATTGATCATCTTAGCTGGGGTCACTGCGGTGAGCCGTGATAATATCTTAGCTCACGGTGTAATGATCTTCTTGGCGTGCTTAGTGCAAAATGTGAGTGGTTACGTAGTGACATATTTTATTTGCCGCTTATTCGGTTCCACCGTACCAGATCGTCGTGCTATGCAAATCGAAGTAGCGATGCAAAACTCTGCCTTGGCAGCTAGCTTGGCATTGAAACACTTTACACCACAAGCAGCCGTAGCAGGCGCAGTGTTTTCTATTATCCATAACTTTACAGGATCTATCTTTGCGGGCATTTGCCGTCGCAATGATTCTAAAAGTACACACTAATCTATAAGTTAAGGTACTTTGGGTATTAGAGCGTTAGATAATTACATAATTACATATCTATTAGAAACGTCATGTACTTTCATAGCTTGTTATAGGATGAAAGTATGTGGCGTTTTTTTACTTTACTAAGAAAATGAATAAACAGATATAGCGATGCGGAGGGATATTTTATGTTACATACA
>CAUUJQ010000068.1:0-5974 GCA_963545445.1 uncultured Veillonella sp.
AAGACCTTCATCGGTGACTGGTTTTGTCACTTCCACCCATTTCGCAAATTTAGTTTGCAAAATACGGCGGTACGCCTCTTCTTCCATAGGCTCTTCGTGAATCGGATCCAACATAGTGACGTTCACTTCGTAGTATGGTTCTGTAGAGAGAATTGTATCCACTTGTACACGAGTCACACCCTCTACCAGACTGCGCACTACTCCGCCCGGTAGGCGAAGCATTTGATTTATTTTAACAATCGTCCCAACTTGTCCCAATTCGTCCAATGTAGGAGTTTCGATACTTTCATCTTTTTGTGTAGCTACCACTAAATAATGATCCCGCTCCATCGCTGTTTTCACAGCTTGCACAGATGTGGTACGACCAATATCTAATTGTGTCACTACTTTAGGGAATACGACCATTCCTCGAAGGGGAACCATCGGTAATGTCATCGGTTTAGTTTCCATTGAACCTCCCGTTACTATATTTAAAAAAGAAACTCATTCCCCTGTTGAAATGAGTTTCTTTGCCTATACTATCAGATTGCTTCAGCGAGGACTCATTTGTTGAGTATTGGCTCTTCTTCGCCACGAACCGCTTTGGCCGTTACAATACATTCTTTGACATCAGTCATCGAAGGCACTTCGAACATAACGCGTTTCATAACTTTTTCGATGATCGCCCGTAAGCCCCGCGCTCCAGTATTGCGTTCTAACGCTTCTTTTGCAATTTCATGGAGAGCCTCTGTTTCAAACACTAATTTCACATCATCCAAGGACAGCATTTTTTCATATTGTTTTGTCAATGCGTTTCTAGGTTCTGTCAAAATTTTGATCAATGCCTCTTCATCGAGTGGGCTGAGCGTAACCATCACTGGCAATCGTCCAATAAATTCAGGAATTAACCCGAATTTTTGTAAGTCTTCTGGTACGACTTCCTTCAAGATAGAGGCAACATCTTTTTCCTCTTTCTTTTGGATATCCGCACCAAAGCCTAATGTTTTTGTAGCTGTACGTTTCGAAATCACTTTATCCATGCCATCGAAGGCACCGCCACAGATAAATAAAATATTGGTTGTATCAATTTGTAACATCTCTTGATTTGGATGTTTTCTGCCTCCTTGCGGTGGTACAGATGCCACTGTTCCTTCAAGGATTTTTAGTAATGCTTGTTGAACGCCTTCCCCGGATACATCGCGAGTGATGGAAGGGTTCTCGGATTTTCGAGCAATCTTATCAATTTCATCCACATAGATGATGCCGCGTTGTGCTAACTCGATATCATTATCCGCTGCTTGGATCAGTTTGAGAAGAATGTTTTCCACGTCTTCCCCTACGTATCCTGCTTCTGTTAGACTTGTGGCATCAGCCATTGCAAATGGCACTTGTAACATTTTTGCCAGTGTTTGAGCCAACAATGTTTTACCGCTACCCGTCGGTCCGATGAACAATACATTGGATTTTTGTAATTCTACATCATCCACCACATTGTCATGTTGCAACCGCTTATAGTGATTGTACACGGCTACGGACAGGGAAATTTTAGCATCATCTTGACCAATGACATATTGATCAAGATGAGCTTTGATTTCTTTTGGCGTAGGGATTTCTTGTAAATTAAATGTTTCTGGATCCTCTTCGATTCTGTCTTCATCGATAATATGTTGACATACATCGATGCACTCATTACAAATGAACACATTAGGACCTGCTATCAATTTATCTACTTCTGTTTCTGCTCGACCGCAAAAGTTACAGCGTCTTTCTTTATCATCTTTATTCAAGCTCGTGCCTCCTTATTTGCTAGGTTTGGATGGACGAGTTAAGACTTCATCGATCAAACCATAGTCTTTTGCATCTTGAGCAGACATGAAATTATCACGGTCTGTATCTTTTGCAATCACATCTATAGGCTGACCTGTATGATGAGCCAACACGCCATTTAATTCTTCTCGCAAACGTAAAATCTCACGAGCATGAATTTCGATTTCAGAAGCCTGCCCTTGTACACCGCCTAATGGTTGGTGAATCATGATACGTGAATGTGGTAGTGCATAGCGTTTACCAGGTGCTCCTGCTGTTAACAACAAGGAACCCATACTCGCTGCAGAACCTACACAAATGGTAGATACATCTGGTTTGATGTACTGCATGGTATCGTAAATTGCCATACCTGCAGTCACCACACCACCAGGGCTATTAATATATAAGTGAATGTCTTTATCTGGATCTTCAGATTCCAAAAATAACAATTGCGCTACAATACTATTCGCCACGGTATCATCAATAGGGCCACTCAATAAAATAATTCGATCTTTTAATAAACGAGAATAAATATCGTAGGAACGCTCACCACGTCCGGTTTGCTCCACTACGATTGGCACATACATAGACATCTTTCACCTCTTATACATGTACCTGCGTTAGCAATTATTCAGCTTTTTCAGCACCTTTAGCATTTTCAATGATGAAACGAGCCGCTTTTTTGCGTGCTACAGAGCTAGCTAACATAGATACACGACCTTCTTTTACAATGATATCGTATACTTCTTTTGGATCAGCGCCGAATTGTTGGGACATAGCAAAGATTTCATAGTTCATATCTTCTGGAGTCACTTGAACATTTTCTGCTTTTGCGATTTCATCTAATACTAAGTCAGCACGAACATTTTCAGCTGCTGCTACTTTATTTTCTTCACGCAACTCTTCGATTGTTTTGTTGGAGAATTTCAAGTAGTCTTCTAATTTCAAGCCACGGCCTTCCAAGTTCATAGCTAATTCTTGAACCATTTGGTCAGCGCGGTCTTCAATCATGATTTCTGGAATATCTACTGTTGCATTTTTAACAGCTAATTCTACTAAACCTGCATTGTATGTATCGATAGCACGGCGTGCTGCATCGTCTTCCATACGTTTGCGAAGGTCTGCTACGAATTCTTCAGCTGTGTTGTAAGCTGGTTCAGTTTTACCTTGACCTACAGATACGGAACGAACAAATTCATCAGTGATTTCTGGTAATTCTTTGCGTTTAATGTCATGGATATGGCATTCGAATTTTGCTTCTTTACCAGCTAATTCTGCTACGAAGTAGTCTTCTGGGAAGGATACTGTTACAGTTACGTCTTCACCAGCTTTGTGGCCGATTAATTGTTCTTCGAAACCAGGGATGAAGCTGCCAGAACCGATTTGTAATGGGTAGGATTTACCTTCGCCACCATCAAATGCTTCGCCATCGATGAAACCTTTGAAATCGATTGTTGCAAAGTCATCGTTTTGTACAGTAGCATCTTCTGGGGCTGCTACCATTTTAGCTTGTTGGTTACGGATATTGTTCAATTGCTCTTCCACTTGTTCATCAGTGATTGTAGCATCTTGTTTTTCTACTTCTAACCCTTTGTAGTCACCTAATGTAACTTCTGGTTGTTTTACTACTGTAGCTTTGAAGATTAAGTCTTTACCTTCTTCAAATTGTTCGCGTTCGATTTCTGGTTCGCTTACAGGAATGATTGCGTTTTCACGAAGTGCTTCTGTGTAAGCACGACCTGCCAACACTTCAAATGCCTCTTCTGCGATAGCTTCTTTACCGTAGTTCATTTCTAAAATTTTGCGTGGCGCTTTGCCTTTACGGAAACCAGGGATGTTAACTTGTTTTGCAATGCGTTTTACCGCTTCTTCAAAACCTTTTTTAACATCTTGTGCTGGGATCTCAATAGTAATAGACACTTTGTGTTGATCTACAGGATTTACAGTTGCTTTCATGAAAATATTTCCTCCTTAGGGTATACATCACCCAAATTATAAGTTTTAATATTGCATTTTTAATATTATCACAAACTAGCCAATAGTGCAATTATTTACACTATTTACCTTGTTCTTCAGCGATAAGTTTCATGATATCGTGACGACTCACCATACCAATTAAATGATACGCATCGTCTACGACTGGTAAGTTTTTCAAATGTTTTTCTACCATAGCACCTACAGTCGCCTCTACTTCTGCATCTGCATAGGCTGTGATAACTTCAGTAGTCATAATTTCTTCTACATGAGTGGCCATCAACTTTTTGAATTGTCCATCGTATTCGCCGATGCCGCCATAGTAGATGTTAGCTCCTAAAATATTGATATAGTGAGGTGCATGAGGGCGCACTTTTTTATACAATAAGTCCCCTTCTGATACAATGCCAATCAATTTATTCTCTTCATCCACCACTGCTACGGCTGTTAAATTATGTTTCACCATCAATTTAGCTACATTCGTAATTTGTTCATCTTTTCCTACAGTAATAGGGTATTTGTTCATAATTTCTTGTAATGTCATAGTCGATTCCTCCTATTTCATATATACATATGCAGCAAAGATAGCAATCACTATCGCTGTTACTACCAAGATAGCTGTTAAGCTTTTACGGTTCCCTCCATCGCCACCTTCTTCGGTGCCAATGTGGTTGCCTTCTTCATCATAATTGTGACGATATTGACCTTCTAGGTCCGCATAATCTGTCACATCTTCCACGGTTGCTTGTTGACGCATCTCATGCAGACGTTTTCTCCGTTCTTCCACATCATTTACGACGGAATTGACTTGTACTTTCATCACATCTTCTCGCAAACCTTCTAGACGTGGCACCATCAATTGCAAACGCTCCACCAACAATTTGTTAATGTCTACGCAACGGCTCAACGCGGTTTGATGCAAGAATAGGATCTGCACAGTTTCCTCTTCTTCCTCAGCACTTACAGTGCCTGCTAGGACCCCACGCACATGGTCTGTGTGTTTTTGAATCATATCGACCACAGTGGAAATATAATAATCTACATGGTCAAAAATTTTATTCAGTTCCACATTTTGATCTAATAATTCTTGTTTTCTATGCCACACATAGGCAGGATTACCACCAGAGGTTTCGATTTGTTTCACCATATTAGCCATGTCAATATAGGTATCTAGAACGGTACAAATCGTTTCTGTCACTTGTTCATATTCGTGCACTCCTTCAGTAATTAACTGATGTCGCTCTTGTACGGCCTGTGAAAGTCCCTGTTGTTTTAATTCGACAAAGGCCGCCTCATATCCTTGTACCATCGCTTGCACTTCTCGCTGAATGGCTAGAATATCTTCCTTTCCATCGGTCAACTCTTCTTTGTACTGTTCAATAAAATCCGGCCCCTCTAAGGGTAATTCTTGCACATCTGCCGATACATAGGTAATACCTTTTTCAATTGCACTTGCCATGCATATCTCCTTTCCTACCAATGATATGGTTCATTACGATTAATTTTACAAGCTCTATATAATTGTTCCACCAGCACAAGGCGCACCATTTGATGGGTGAAAGTCATAGGGCTGATGGACAATTTCCACTGCGCCCGTTGTCTCAGTTCTTCCGACACCCCAAAGGCACCACCAATGAAGAACACCATCTCGCTATGGCCTTGCACTTCTAATTCGCTAATCCGCTTTGCCAAGTCCTCAGAGCTCATCTGTTTTCCGTACACATCGAGGAGCACCACAAAGGATTGAGGATTGCAATATTTCAACAACCGTTGCCCCTCATCATAGAGTGCTTTTTGCTTATCTGATGGACTCGGTTTATCGCCTAATTTACTTTCCGGCAATTCTGTAATCGTCACACCCCCATAGGGTTGTAATCGTTTTACAAATTCTGCCACCCCTTCTCGCAAATAGGGTTCTTTTAACTTTCCTATACAATAGATAGAAAATTTCATACCATACTATCTCCTAAGTCGTTCACTACATGCCCACACCATGGATATTATTGACTATCATCGACACCGATAGACGTATATTTCTTCGGGTCTCCATGGTGGGCTGTAAACCCTAGTTCCCCTCGTTCTTCGCACCACGCCAACAGGCGATCCGATAATTGATCCACTAGGTGGAGTGAATTATTTTGCTCCGATCGATGGGCAAAGACCACTTCCATACCCTTTGGTCGTCTCAGGGCTGACAAGACTTTCATAGCTGTCA
>CAUUJQ010000069.1:0-5956 GCA_963545445.1 uncultured Veillonella sp.
AAATTTGCTGCTTATTCATTCTGCTATCAACTTGATTCGTTTCAGTCCCCGCAATGGGGAAGTAATTCTAAAGGAGCAAAGAAGGTTTTTGGAAAGACAAAAGTAAGTTGTTTCAGTCCCCGCAATGGGGAAGTAATTCTAAAGGAAATAAATGGGGTTCGGCAGCTTTTGGAAATGCGTTTCAGTCCCCGCAATGGGGAAGTAATTCTAAAGTTATAATATGGTATTCCATACGGACCTAAGAATTTAGTTTCAGTCCCCGCAATGGGGAAGTAATTCTAAAGGTAGGTATTTCTACTGGCACTAAAGATGAGAACGTTTCAGTCCCCGCAATGGGGAAGTAATTCTAAAGGATAGAATTCCTTGCCACATTCAGAGCAGGTAAGTAGTTTCAGTCCCCGCAATGGGGAAGTAATTCTAAAGACAGTCGAGAATGCTGACGGCACTAAAACCGTCTCGTTTCAGTCCCCGCAATGGGGAAGTAATTCTAAAGGGAACAGTGTATGCGTCAGAAGATTATAAACTGAACGTTTCAGTCCCCGCAATGGGGAAGTAATTCTAAAGTGAATGCTACAAAATTGATGGGAATGTACGAACTGGTTTCAGTCCCCGCAATGGGGAAGTAATTCTAAAGTCTGCTATGGTCGTACTATATTTCGATACAGTAGTTTCAGTCCCCGCAATGGGGAAGTAATTCTAAAGACAACAGAGAGAACAACAATTCCCCTCTAAAATTGTTTCAGTCCCCGCAATGGGGAAGTAATTCTAAAGAAGAGGAAGGGTACTTTGATAAATATTTAGCTAGTTTCAGTCCCCGCAATGGGGAAGTAATTCTAAAGGCTGCATGATATTGGCAAAGGAAAGCCAGAGTGGTTTCAGTCCCCGCAATGGGGAAGTAATTCTAAAGGGGCACCCCTTAGAAACCGCATAACCAAGCCTCTCAAAATGCACTTTCCGGCTGAGATTGCAATTTTGAAAAAAAGCGTTAACACTACATTTCAAAAATAGCTCTAAGACCGCATGGCCACTGGACCGGCTGAGATTTTGATTTTCTTTAGAATTTTTTCATAAAAAAGCTTATTTTATAAACGATTTTATAAAAACGTTTGATAAGCCTTTGCTGTTTAGTACTATATCATATTCCCGAAAATATTTCAAGAAAAATTTTCTTTTCATATCATATACCTGGAGTATTTTAACTATCGGGACTTTTATAATTTCATAAATGTAAAAAAGTATATACTAATGACAGATACTTCAGAAGAAATATGTTCTGAAGAAAAGTATATAGCAAATAGAAAGGAGGCTAGTTATGGCAACGCTATATATTACAGAACCAGCTGCTAAGATTCGTAAGAGTGGGGGATATTTCATTGTTGAGCTGGGCGAGGAAATAGTGCAAAAGCTACCAATTGAGACAGTAGAAGATATTACAGTATTACATTCTGTAACGGTTTCTTCTCACGTGTTAACAGAATGTATGTTGCAGGCTATACCAATAACGTGGATATCCAATTATGGACACTACTATGGATCGTTGTGGGGGCCAGATTCGATAGATATTGAAAAACATATGCTGCAATTTCAACGAGCGCAAGATTTCGACTTTTCTTTGCAAATCTCGAAGGTGATGATTCTAGCTAAAGCGCGGAATCAGATGATCCTTTTAAAGAGACATCATCGTAAGGAAATGGATAATATTGTAAATGCTAAGATTGAGGAGATTAATACATTGCTACCTAAGATTAGTACCGCGCATTCTGTGAATCAATTGCGCGGGTTTGAAGGTAATGTGAGTCGTAGTTATTTTGAGGCATTGGGACGCATCGTACCAGAATCGTTTGCTTTCACGAAACGTACTAAGCGACCGCCAGAAGATCCTTTCAATGCTATGCTCGGCTTAGGATATAGCATGTTATTCAATGAGGTACTGGGTGCTGTTATGCACGTGGGTTTACATCCTTATGTAGGGCATATGCATGCCATACGAAGGGGACATGCTGCCTTGGTGTCAGACTTGATGGAAGAGTGGCGAGCACCAATTGTGGATGCTCTTTGTTTAAGTCTCATCTCAAGAAATATGATCACCCCGGATCATTTCAACCGCACAGACCAGGGTTGCTACTTAACGAAGGAAGGACGCAAAATTTTGCTGTACCAATACAACAAAAAGTTACGTTCTACGCATCAATATTGGGGGGAACCCTATTCGTATCGAGAGTCTATCCAACGTCAATGCCGGTCCTACGCGTCGGCTATGACACATGCGACGGTTCCTATGTATTTATCGTTTGAGATGTATTAATGTAGAAAAAAGAGAGGAGAGAAGGTATGAATTTTTCCTTATTACAAGAGAAATATCCAATGCTACAGACCTTAGGTCAAGAGGCGGAGCAGGCTATGCATCAAGATGTAACGGTGTATTATGGCAAACTAGTTTGCTTTGCTGAGGCCTTTGTTAGTTATGTATATGATGAATTATCGATTGCAAAACAAATGGGTGAATCCTTAGAATTGCGCCTATCTCAATCGGATTTTGTGGAAAGTGTGCCCAAGGAGATTGTGAATAAATTGCGCTTGTTACAGCTATATGGGGACATGACGATGCAAGGCGGTGTGGAACATTTATTAGGTTGGCATACGAAGCGAGGAATGAAAGACGCGTACTTGCTAGGTCGCTGGCTTTTTAAACTGTTTGTAGATTGTGAAAGAGAGTATCCACCCTATGTATTTCCTATGCTTTCAGAGTCGACAGAACCAGTGGCACCCATCGATGTACGGAAAGAATTAGAGCGAATCCAGGCAGTAATGGCAGTGGCACCTAGCAGCATACCTTATACGATGACAGCAGAGGAACGGAAAGAATGCAATCGTGAACATCGTTCGGAAGGGATTGAGGTGTTACGACAAGATACTATGCTCTACGAGGGAGAATCCACAGAGCAATGTATTCGGGAGGTACAAGCCATGATACAAACAGGAATTCGTGAATCACAGATGGCATCTTCGGTTACACAAGTGGCGCAGACCACAGGAGAGACCGTTGCACCACAAGTATCTGTTATACAACGAGTGCCTGTTACACAACGAGTGTCTGTTACACCACAGGTGTCTGTTGCATCACGAGTTTCGCCTGCAATTACACAAGAATTACAGGCGGTAGACGCCACGAAGGCGGTGCCGGTGGATGATTTTCTCGACGATAGTTTCGTGCAACGACGTGTGCTCACACCTTGGCACTGTATGCGTGAAACGGGGCAAGCCTTTTGTCGCTTGCTAGTGCGCATGTTGGGGGAACGGTATTACACGATTTCACACATTGTAGAGCATGATTACCACATTCTGTTCACAGTGCAAGGCGATGCTGGCTACGGTTCGTATATGGTGTATTACAAGAAAAATGGCAAGGTCTCTCGTGTGATGGCGCAGGAAACGACCCTCGATGAGGAACTAGATAGGATTATTATGAATTTGGAAGGTTGTCCTATCTTTGTAGCACCTGAAAGTAAGAAGTACTCTTGTACCAGTGGAGAGCTGTCTCGAGATGGTGTAGGACCTAGGGACACACGACCAGACCGGGATGTGACAATGGGAGCAGGGCATCCTGCTGTGGCTAGTACTGAGGGTGCTAGCAAAATGGACACCTGTCATGTATCTAGACGTATGCCAATCTTGGCACAACCAGTAGAAGGCGGAGTGAGCGCAGTGGATACTTTCACATATCCAAAAGGTCCCGTGCAAGGGATGAAAGTGTACATGAAATGGATGGAAACAGAGGTATCTAAAGCAGACATTCGGGTAGTGCGCATGGAGCAAGGTCAATTTCATATTCGAACTACCTTTGCCAAAGGATACGAAGTGGCGGTGTTCAATTTGTATTACAATCGCCTAGGAGAGATGACAAGAGCGATTCCATTGGAGTCTAAATCTAGTAGTTTAGAATTTGTAGATCAGGTGCTAGATATCATTAGCCCTAACCAGATGACCCATTGGGTGAGCACCTGAAAGGAAATATATAGGGTGTTATAGCAAGTTTAAAGGTCCATTAAGTGGGTTCCTGAAAAGGGCTGTGTACAGTGTTTACGTAACCTTAAAAGATCTATTAGTTGACCGCCTAATTAGGAGGAAGATGGTTAGCAAATTGCGTAAAAAATATATGACAAGTTAATTCATAGCCGTTACAATACAAGTATATAGCTATGTCTGTGAGAGATATAAGGAGATTGAGATGAAAGATACAGAAAAGTTCCCATTTGCAGAAACAAGCGATAATGATTTCCCGTTTGCAGAAGTAAGCGGTGATGATATTCCTTTTGCAGAAACGAGCGATGACGATTCTCCATTTGGTCGTTACCAAGGGGAAACAAATCCATTTGATAGTGGTGACAATGTGGAGGCGAATCCATTTGGATTTTTGGTGGAAGTATGTCAAGGGTCAACAGACAACCATCCAGTGGTAACCTCAAAAGAGGTATTTGATTTGCGTAAAGCAGGCAAGTTAGAGGAAGCCTATACGATGGCGTTACAGTTGATGGAGCAGCCAAATCCAAGCGACTGGGATATAAAGGCCTATGGATATGTGTTGATGTCTTTGATTAAACGAGGTGTAGAACGTGGTCAGGATAGTCAAATTAAGACTTATGTGTCAGCGTTGCGGAATTTACATGTCGAGGGTGACGATGTGTTTGAAAAAGCGAAGAATAAATCCCTTCGTCTTTGTGACCGTGGGTATCAGGAGATAGAACGATTGGTGAAAGCCAAACGATATAAAGAAGCGGCACCGTTAGCACGAGATGCGTACAAAGCAGATAGGTCCAATGAAAATATGGAACGCTTATATTGCCAAATTCTATTTAATGTGGTGAAAGAAGAAGCGCAGAAAGCAAAGCCAAAAGCAAGACCTGTGAGAGGCTATGTAGATGCGTACTTTGGATTACCTGGAAAAAGCCGTGCTTTTTTTGATCAACATATATGGAACCATATTAGTAAGTTAGAAGATGACCAGGGAGATCTAAATGTAGGTCAGTATTATTTGGCAACGATGGAGGAGGGTCTTCCTTACGATGCCTATGTAGGAGAACGCAAAGAACATGTACTGAATACAACGCAAAAAGGTTCTGATCGTTGGCCATCTATGTATGGGAAAATGGCGAAAGTTGTATTAACATATTTACTGACCTGCAGTGATAGGAACTTAATACAGAAAGTTTGTGAATCTATAAGAGCTCACGAAAACAACCTAAAGGATGATGAGAAATGGGTCATTACTTGGAATCGCGCAAAAGTATTGATGGCGCATAAGGAATATGCTGAGGCCCGTGAGTGTGTGTTAGCTATGATTGAGAAAAAAGGCAAAGAGTACTGGACTTGGAGCGCCTTAGGAGATACATATCTTATGGAAGATGAATCGCTGGCAAGATCTGCCTACTGTAAAGCCTTGTTATGCAAACCTCAACTAAAACACGGAGCTCCTTTAAAATTAAAACTAGCTAGGTTATTGGTGAAAGAAAATTTCTTAAGAGAGGCAAGTATCGAGGTGGCAGAAGTCATAGCGAACAAAAGTGAAGTGGGCAAGAAAACCTATGAGGAAGCGGTTAAGCTTAGTCAATCTCCTTGGTACGTAGCTGATGTGGCAGATCAGGAAAATCGAGCGTTCTATAGACGGCATAAAAATATAGTCTTTAGCCATTTATATGATTCTGTAGAATGGGTTACAGGCATGATGTTGGGAACTTTTACGCATAATACGAGAAAATTCTATAAAATTGCCTTTGACTTGCAAGATGGTGAGGTACCTATCGAAGTAACTGTAACGAAAGCAGAGTTAGATGGTATTGCCTTTAAAGAAGGGAAGTTTGTGCGCGCTAAATTAGACTGGTATAGGGATGTTAGGGATTGTGAAAAAGCTAGAGTTCTGATTATAGAAGAGACTGAACCAGTTGAAAACTTCTTGGCT
>CAUUJQ010000070.1:0-5940 GCA_963545445.1 uncultured Veillonella sp.
CTCTTCAATGCAGTCAGTGCTCGGGTTGGCGTCGCAGTGAAATGCTGTCGCAAATCGTTTTTTACAGACATATATCCCCCTCTCCCTTTTTGTTGTTGCTTTTATTTAGCAAAAAGAATAGCACCAGCTATTTAGATAGCTAGTGCTAAGAACTTTTCATATGAACAGCCCCCACATTTGACAAAGAGCCGATAAAAGTGATGAATAAATTAAAGGACTGCTCCTTGTGCTAGGCACAGGTTGCAGTCCTTTGTTTATTGTTTCACGTCTGGGACGTTGGTTGGGTTTGCTTTGAATGGTGTTCCTACTGGTGTTGCTTTGCTTGGTTCGGGGGCCTCGATGTTAGGGTGCTCCCACTCTAATTGCATGATGCGGAACTGATGCTGGTTGGCGAAACGTTTGAGCTGCCAGCTGTCGCGTTCTAGTTCTTTCAGTCGATCTCCGTGGGAGTTACTGATGTTTTCTAGATTGGTTAGGCGATAGTGAAAGGTATCGCTATGTTCCATGGTGTGTTCTGTGTCAATGCGTTCTTTTAGAGTGTCGATTTCTTGTTGTTGGGAGATCATCCAATAGGTGCTGGTCAGCACGTAGAGGACCATCCAAAACCAAGGTTTGCGTAGGGCTATGCCTACTTTCAGAAGTAGATTATTCAGCAGATTCATCATGGGTGTCGCCAGGAATCAATGGCAGGCGTGCCATCACGAAGTCAAGCCACAAGCGGGACGCATGGGATAGGTAATGTCCTTTTTTCCAAATCACGTGTAAGGTATGCATAATTTCAGGGTTTACTAAAGGACGAACCACCACGCTGGAGCCTACTTTTGTATTTTCATCTTCCGTAGGGCATAGGCGGCTAGGCAATAATGCAATAGCTAAATGAGCTGCTACAGTTTGCAACATCAAATCACGTTGGCTAGTTTCAAATACGATATGTGGTTGGAAGCCTACAGATTTACAAGATTTCACGATTTCATCATGCAAATTGAAGTCATCTTTGTGTAATACGAAGGATTGATCTGATAATTGGTCGAGGGAGATGGCTTCTTCTTGTGCCAATGGATTGTCTTTTGGCAAGATAACGCTCAATGGATCACTAGTAAGGTAGAAAGAATCAAATTCTTTCGCATTTGGTTTTGTACAGATGATACCCACGTCGATGAGACCTTCTTGTACGGAGATTTCAATTTTTTTAGAACCATGTTCGTATAGTTCTAATTCAATTTGTGGGTAGGCTTGTTTAAACTCACCTAATAGTTGCGCAAAGATTGGCGCATCTGTAACAGGTGGTAAACCGATGAGAACGGAACCTTGTTCGAGACGAAACTCATTTTCGAAATCGATTTTTAAATGTTCAAACATGAATACCACGCGTTTGGCATGGGTTAAAAAGATGGTGCCACCGTCAGTCATTTCAACGGATTTTGCATTACGAATGAATAATACAACACCTAGCTCGTCTTCTAGAGCTTTTATAGTACGGCTGATAGCAGATTGTGAAATGTGAAGATTTCTTGCGGCCTTGCTGAAACTTTTTTGATCCGCTACTTCTACGAAGTATTTTAAGTGATGAAAGTCCATAATGCACCTCTTAAATATGGTAATAACAAAAGCCCTCTTTTTTAGTATGCTATATGAGCAACAATGCATGTGAAAATGTCAATTGATAATCGCATAATTAGCAATGGATATAGTCTATAATGGTATTGCTAAGTTCTCGTTCTCAATGTATAATGAAACCATAAGGCTATATCAATTTGTTCATGAAGTAGATTTGCTACTTCGCGAATTTGCAAAGAGGTACTATATAACTTATATATTATTACATTTTTGCAACATATGCAATCTTTTTAGAATAAATGATTCATATTTCAAAAACATTTTGATACTAAAAGGGGAAGACTCGTCCTGCGAGTGCACGGATAAGAGTCTATATACATCCCCCTATTTTGTATGTAACTACAAGTGTTAATTTTTATTTGCTTTAAGGAGGCTATTTTAACATGCGTAAAATGAAAACTATGGACGGCAACCAAGCTGCAGCACACGTAGCGTATGGTTTTTCTGAAGTGGCAGCGATTTATCCTATCACTCCATCTTCTCCAATGCCAGAACATGTGGATGAATGGGCAGGACAAGGCCGTAAAAACTTGTTCGGTCACACTGTACAGGTTGTTGAAATGCAATCCGAAGCCGGCGCTGCAGCAGCAGTTCACGGTTCTTTACAAGCGGGCGCATTGACAACTACTTTCACATCTTCTCAAGGTCTATTATTAATGTTACCTAACTTGTACAAAGTGTCTGGTGAGTTACTTCCAGGTGTATTCCACGTAGCAGCTCGTGCGATCGCAGCACAAGCATTGTCTATCTTCGGTGACCATCAAGACGTTATGGCAGCTCGTGCTGCTGGTTGTGCTATGTTAGCAGAATCTTCTGTACAAGAAGTTATGGATCTTGCTCCAGTTGCGCATTTAACAGCGTTAAAAACTCGCGTTCCTTTCATCAACTTCTTCGACGGTTTCCGTACTTCTCACGAAATCCAAAAAATCGAAGTATTAGAATATGATGAATTAAAACCTTTAGTAGACCAAGACGCGTTAGAAGCATTCCGTCAACGTGCGTTGAACCCAGATGCTCCTGTAACTCGCGGTACTGCTGAAAACCCTGATATCTACTTCCAACATCGTGAAGCTTCTAACCCATTCTATTTACAAGTTCCAGATGTAGTAGAACATTACATGCATGAAATCAACAAAATCACTGGTCGTGATTACCAATTGTTCAATTACTACGGCGCAGCTGATGCGACTGACGTAATCGTAACAATGGGTTCCTCTGCGCAAGTAGCTACTGAAACTGTAGATTACTTAAATGCACAAGGCCGTAAAGTTGGTTTCGTACAAGTACACTTATTCCGTCCATTCGCGACAGATCGTTTTGTAGCGGCTCTTCCTAAAACTGTAGAACGCGTTGCAGTATTAGACCGTACAAAAGAACCAGGTGCCTTAGCTGAACCTTTATTCTTAGATGTTCAAGCAGCACTTGTTCAACACAATATCAATGCTAAAGTATTCGGCGGTCGTTATGGTCTTTCTTCCAAAGACGTAATCCCAGCTGACCTTGTAGCAGTATTCGATAACATGTTAGCAGAAGCTGGCAAACGTTTCTTCACATTGGGTATCAATGACGACGTAACAAACTTGTCCTTGAACCGTGCTGAAGGCGTATCCGTAAAAACTGAAGGTTTAACTGGATGTAAATTCTGGGGCTTCGGTTCTGACGGAACTGTAGGTGCTAACAAATCTGCCATCAAAATCATCGGTGACCATACAGATATGTATGCACAAGCATACTTCGACTATGACTCCAAAAAATCTGGTGGTGTGACAATGTCTCACTTGCGTTTTGGTAAAAACCCAATCAACAAACCATACTTGGTAACTGAACCAGAATTCATCGCTTGTCATCGTCAATCTTATGTTCATGAATATGATCTTCTTCGTGGCATTAAACATGGCGGTACATTCTTATTGAACTGTACTTGGGGACCAGAAGAATTAACTGAAAAATTACCAGCGAAACTTCGCCGTACAATTGCTGAAAAAGAATTGAACTTCTACATCATCAATGCAGCGAAAATCGCAGCTGAAATTGGTTTGGGTGGCCGTATCAACATGGTTACACAAGCTGCATTCTTCAAATTGACTGAAGATACTATCATTCCTATCGACAAAGCAGTAGAATACTTAAAAGACTCCATCGAAAAAACATATGGTAAAAAAGGTGCTGACGTTGTTGCAATGAACAACCAAGCTGTTGACCAAGGTGTTGGCGCTCTTGTAAAAGTTGACGTTCCAGCAGCATGGAAAGATGCTAAAGATTCCGAAGATACTTTCGAAAAATCTTCTTGCACAACTTGCCCAAGCTATGTAGCTAACATTGCTAAACCTGTTAACGCACAAGCTGGTTACGACTTACCAGTATCTGCTTTCACAGGCTATGAAGATGGTACATTACCTTCTGGTACAGCTGCATTCGAAAAACGTGGTGCCGCTTTATTCGTTCCTCACTGGATCAAAGAAAACTGTATCCAATGTAACCAATGTTCCTTCGTATGTCCACATGCGACTATCCGTCCTGTATTAGCGACAGCAGAAGAAGCAGCAGCAGGTCCAGAAAACTTCGAGACAATTCCAGAAATGATGACGAAAGGCGAATTGCAATTCCGTATTGCAGTATCTCCATTAGACTGCTTAGGTTGCGGTAACTGCGTAAACATCTGTCCAGCTCCTAAAGGAAAAGCAATCGAAATGCGCCCTATCGATGGCGAATTAGAATTTGCTCCAGCTTGGGATTATGGTGTAGCATTACCAACTAAATCTCACCCAATGAAACAAGAAACTGTAAAAGGTTCCCAATTCAAAACTCCATTGCTTGAGTTCTCCGGCGCTTGCGCAGGTTGTGGTGAAACTCCATATGCTAAATTGATTACTCAATTGTTCGGTGACCGTATGATGATTGCCAATGCAACAGGTTGTTCCTCCATCTGGGGTGCATCCATGCCAGCATCTCCATACACTAAAAACCAACAAGGCCAAGGTCCTGCATGGGCTAACTCCTTATTCGAGGACAACGCTGAGTTCGGTTACGGTATGTTCATCGGTACTGAAAAAATCCGTACACAATTAGCTGAAACTGTAGCTTCCATCGCTGAAACTGCTGATGAAGCAACTAAACAAGTTCTTGACTTATGGTTAGAAAAACGTCTTCAAGGCGAAGGTACTCGTGACCGCGCTAAAGCTGTGATTGATGCTCTTTCCAAAGTAGAACAAACAGAAGCTGTAAAAGAAGTATTGGCTAAAAAACAATATCTTGTAAAACGTTCTCAATGGATCTTCGGTGGTGACGGTTGGGCATACGATATCGGTTTCGGTGGTCTTGACCATGTATTGGCTTCCGGCGAAGACGTTAACGTATTCGTATTCGATACAGAAGTATACTCCAACACTGGCGGTCAAGCATCTAAATCTACTCGCGTAGGTGCAGTGGCTCAATTCGCTGCTCAAGGTAAACGTACAAACAAAAAAGACCTTGGCATGATCGCTATGACATACGGCAACATCTATGTGGCTCAAGTTGGTATGGGTGCTGACATGAACCAATTGATGAAAGCATTAGCAGAAGCTGAAGCATATCCAGGTCCATCCCTAATCATCGCTTACGCTCCATGTATCAACCATGGTATCAAAGGTGGTATGGGTAATGCACAAGCTGAAACTAAACAAGCTGTTGCATCCGGTTACTGGGATCTATACCGTTACAATCCAGCGTTAAAAGCACAAGGCAAAAACCCATTCAGCCTTGACTCCAAAGCTCCTGATTACGAATTATTCGACTCCTTCTTAGGAAAAGAAGTTCGTTACACATCTTTGGGTAAAGCAGTTCCTGCAATGAGCAAAGAATTGTTAGAAATTAACAAACAATTAGCTAAAGAACGCCGTCAATCTTATATTCGTTTACAAAAAGGTTTTGAAGACGAATTACAACAAGGCTAATCAATAGCGAAAGTAATAGGAAAAGGCTCTCCTTCGGGAGGGCCTTTTTTGTGGTATAACGGATATGGATGCTAATCCAGCATGATGATAGAGGTACCTTATTTGGTGTATTTCTCTCACGTGTGGTCTACAACTTTCACATGAATTACAAAAATATCCCGATAGTGATGATCTATCGGGACTTTTGTAATTCCGTCTATATTGCATTTGGTATACTACTGTGTAGTTGCTGTTAGATGTGTGATTTGAAAAAGGAGAAACAATGGAAATATTAGCAGTAGTAGGTATGTGTGTGGCGGCGGTGGGTGTGGTGTACTATGATGAAGAAGAGCATAGTGTGTAAATGTCAATATAAGAATGTACAATTTTGACGATATAAAATGTACAA
>CAUUJQ010000071.1:0-5928 GCA_963545445.1 uncultured Veillonella sp.
GAATAAAATCATGATAGAAATTGCTTCGAATACGGTCATATTACTCACCTCCCTTACTAAGTAAGAAAGATGAACCTAACTCACGTTAGAGACTCTCATGACTATAGTATATCATAGAAATATTCGTAATGTGAAAAATAAAGTAATTAGTAATACAAGAGTAATCTATTCTCTAATCATCTTTAGATTGATTGGGAGTGATAGATTGCCTTTTTATATATGTGGAAAGCAAAATATGATATAATAAAAGTAATCAATAAAATTATCAATTAGGAGATATTATGAAAGTTACCTATTTAAAACATAGCGGGTTTGTCATTGAAGATGGCAAACGAGCCTATGTATTTGATTACTGGAAAGATCCAGCCGGTGTGATAGACACATTAGTAGCACAAGGCTACGAGTTACATGTCTTTATATCCCATGTGCATGGGGATCATTATGTGAAATCAATTTTCAAATATTTACCATATATACACAGTGTTTGGTACCATGAGGATGTACCGGTGTTGCGAGATATTTGTCAGCAAGTACAGGAGATAGCAACCGCTAAGCAAGATGATGAGAAAGCTAGTTTAGTGTTAAAAAGAATCAACAATGACTGTCCTACTGAAGCTCAGAGTATGGCAACGGAACATCTGACAGAAGAGTTGGTACAACAAGTATTTTCTTTGCACTCTATGGCAGTAGGCGATACATTAGAATCGGACAATTTAACAGTCACCATGTTTGGTTCCACTGATGAAGGTGGTTCGTTCTTAATAGATACAGGCACGCATCGAATCTTTCATGCGGGTGATTTAAACTGGTGGCATTGGTCTGGCGATACGCCGGAGAATATTGCAGAAGCAAAGGAGTTAAAAGAGAAAGAGTTCGCTCCTCTCACAGGTTTATCTGTAGATATCATGATGTTTCCAGTGGATGCTCGTCTGGAAGTAGCCCGCGAATGGGGCGCCCTAGAAGTGTTGGGCTTGATGGACACAAAGTTGTTCATTCCTATGCATGCCAATGGTCCTGTGTGGGTGCCATCGGACACATTCCGACACACATACCCTAATCAACGTTGCTGGATTCCAGAACAACCGGGTGATGCGGTAGAGGAAGTGAAGTAAATGACACCATGGTTACAACGACATGGAGCGACTGCTCTAGTAGTCTTGATGGCAGTCATATTCTTAGTGACCTATCCCTTTCATAGAGATCCCTTTTGGGGGCTCATCACGCATATTTCAGGGGCTGCCATGATTGGTGGTTTAGCCGACTGGTATGCGGTGACGGCGCTGTTTACAAAGCCGTTGGGGATTCCTTTCAAAACGGCACTCATCCCTAGGAATAAGGAGCGCTTTGTGGAAATGGCACGGCACATGATGGTGGACGAACTCCTGCGGGTGTCTCACATGTACGAGGTGCTGAAACAGGAACGTGTACCGCAACGGATTGTGTCATTTATGAATAGTGCCATTGGACGTGGGTATGTTCATGTGTGTTTTGAGGAACTGAAAGACCATGTATTGCCCCATGTGAAAGAAAATTTATTGCAAGAGCAATTGCTAGGGCACATCAAGAATGGTGTGGAGTCTTGGCGAGTGACGCCTTTTGTGGTTAGTTTGTGCCGTCAGCTGTTAGAGCCAGAACGAGCAGAAGTGCTCTGGATGCACATTAACCGCATGCTTCAACGATTGCTAGCAGCAGAGGGGATTCGCCCTTACTTATTAGGGCTAGTATCCTCTGTGATGAATCGCTATGCAGACCATTCTTTTTTACGAGAATTGGCGCTAGCATTGGGTGGGGAGTCACTTTCACCAGAATACATTACGCATATGATACAAGTGAAAGGCTGCGCCTATTTGATGAGCCAAGAATCCTTGCAGTCAACCTTGGGGACTGCGGTATATACGAAGGCTCGGTGGGCAGTGGATGAACTAGCACAGAATGGACAGTGGCAACGAAAGTTGGAAGATAAAAAGAATGCTTGGTTCCGAGAGTTCATCGAAGACGGCTATGTGTTGGAAGATACGTTGGACTTGGCACACTATGTGGAGCAAGGAGAAGCGGAATTGTATCGTTTCTTTGAGCGCTTGGAAACGAATGCTGTGAAAGGCCGCAAGGCGGAACGATTTATTCTCTTTCAATTGTTGCATGTGTTAAATTATGTGCGCCCTTGGATTGAACACATCGTCGTACGCGAGATGAATCGATTCACCCCAGAAGAGATTACCCACATATTACAATCTAAATTGGGCTATGATTTGCAGATGATACGCATCAACGGATCCTTGGTGGGTGCGATTTTAGGTGGTCTATTCTACGGATTGACCTTGCTGAAAGGAGGGATCTTATGAGCCCTCGTGTCATGGAAACGCCAAGAAATCCCTACACAACCTATGCGAACCGCTTGCTATTTAGCATGGCTATACTGTTTGCTATGGTATGGTGGGGGCAGTGGTATATCACGGATGCTTGGTATGATGGGTTGTATTGGTTTGTCCAATCTGCCCTCATCGGTAGCGTAGCCGACTGGTTTGCAGTGACCGCTTTATTTCGGAAACCTTTGGGCATATCCTTTCATACGGAATTGATTCCACGGAATAAGAATCGCCTCATTGAGGGGATTATCCGCATGGTGAATACGAAGCTTCTCACCTATGATCAATGTAAAAGAGCCATTGAACGGGTGCAGTTTGTGCCTTTTCTAGACCAATATATCCGCAGTGATGTGGGACGGAATACGGTGCGCCAAGGGATTGCCACCGTGTTGTCGGAGTTGTGGGAACGTCGTAGTGATCGTGAGTGGGCTCAATGGGGCGCACAACGGTTGCGGAAATTTTTGCATAATCAATCTTTTATTGGTCCTATGCAACAGATGTTGCTCCATGTGTGTGAACATAATCGCTATGAAAGTATCGTCATTCGAGGTATCGACTATCTGCAGAGGGCTCTGTATACGGCGAAGGCGCAACAATGGCTAGAAGCGGTGATTGAGGAAGAAATTGAAAAGCGCAAGAAAGATGTAGTGTCTGCTATGCTCATTGGACTTTCAGAAGGATTGAATATTGTGAACGTTCAAGAAATGGCGAGGGCTATCATCGAAGAAGTGCATCAGATGTTAGAACGCTGGAAACAGCCGAACAGTACAGAGCGGTTAGTATGGTTGCATCAATGGGTAGGACCGTTGCAACAAATGGCTTCGAATCGAAATATCACAAAGACCTTGGACGATGCGATCCAACAGTGGATTGATGTGCAGGATTGGGAGCTTATGCTAGAGGTGTATGTGTGCCCGCGGATTCGTGAGGGCATGGTGGCTAGCGATGGGGCATCGCCAATGGCCATTGCCTTGGAATCGAGCTTTCAAGAGTTGTGGCATCAGTATTGTGAAGAGCCGGGCATGGTGGAACGTTTGGAAGAAGCATTGACGCATATTATGCTGCACATTGCCTCGAAGAGCCATGGGTTTATCGGCATCATCATCCGTGAAGTACTGCAAAGTTTAAGTACAGAACGATTTATCCATTTTATTGAAAGCAAAGTAGAAGAGGATTTGGCTTGGATTCGTATTAACGGCGCCCTCGTAGGCGGCGTCGCAGGATTGGGGACGTGGTTGTTCCTGTATTATGTGTATGAGCCGGTGTTGCGTAGTATAGGGATGCTCTAGAATAAAAAACAGGGGACCCAGATTCGATGGAATCGGGTCCCCTATTTCTCATTTGAAAGTTCTATATGGTTGCAGCTCTCTAATTGAGACATATAGGTAATGAAAAAGTTTCGTTGTTATGTTATAGGATTATGCTTCTTGTACGGTATTAAGGTTGAGCTCCAAGTCTTTGATCATTTGCAGATCATCTGATGGAGAACGGCCAGCTGTTGTTAGATAGCCACCTACCATGATACCGTTCAAGCCACCTTTTAATGCGTAAGCTTGTAAGTCACGAAGGTTTACTTCACGGCCACCAGCTGTACGAATTAAGGCTTTTGGCAAGACGAAGCGGAACACAGCAAAAGTTCGAAGAATTTCCAATGGAGGAATTGGTTCATTGTTTTCGAATGGTGTGTTCTTGATAGGGTTAAGAATGTTCAATGGAACAGAGTCTACCCCTAATCGTTTTAACTCGAATGCCATTTCAACACGTTGCTCTTTGGTTTCGTTCAATCCCAAAATACCGCCAGAGCAAACACGAATGCCTGCCTTTTGCGCATTGGAGATAGTGAACATTTTATCTTCATAAGAGTGTGTTGTACAAATATCTGGGAAATGGCTTGGTGCTGTTTCGATATTGGAGTGATATCGGGTCACACCAATTTCTTTCAATTGCACCGCTTGCTCGTAGGTCAACAGACCAAGGGAGCAACAAATTTCTAAGCCAACTTCTTTACGAATACGAGAGAGAGCGCT
Organism: uncultured Veillonella sp.; assembly: GCA_963545445.1. GTDB lineage: Bacteria > Bacillota > Negativicutes > Veillonellales > Veillonellaceae > F0422. The sequence continues at coordinate 4,394 of CAUUJQ010000071.1, forward strand.
CAAGATTTGCTCGAACTCTTTTGGGTTGTTTGTGTTACGGCCACTAGTTACGATGGAGAAGCGGATAGCACCAGCTTCTTTCGCTTTTTTAGCGGCGTTCACAATGTCATCCTCTTCCATGAAAGGATATACAGTAACTCCAGTGTCATGATGGGCGGATTGGGCACAGAATTTACAGTTTTCTGGGCATTTACCGGAACGGGCGTTCACGATGGCACATAGGTCTACTGTATCGTCATTGAATTTTTGACGGATTTTGTCAGCCATAGCCAATAGTATCATAGTGTCTTCGTCAGACGTGTGAATCAGTTGCTCTGCCTCTTCACGAGTGATCTCGCCACCATCTAATACTTTTTGCGCGTAGGCTATGATTGTTTCGTAGGAAATAGATTTTGATACAGTTTCCATAATTACACCTCGTAATAGTTGTTTGATTTTAATGACTACATCATAATGACTACATTATATATCTATTGTTAACTTGAGTCAATAGCGATAGTGTTAACATTGGAATGTTGCTTATGATGCTATGTAGTTTGTGGCAGATCTAATTCGATAAAAGGAAGAGCACGACATATTCCTCCACAAACTGATACAGTGGTTAGGTTTGCTCCAGAACATGCCGTGCTCTTCTTGCGTTGGTGTCATTTAGGTAGCAAGGTGTGCCTAGGGAGTTTTACTTTGTATTATTTATAGATCAATACAAAATTTAGGATTGTTACAAGTGGAATAGCAATTTTTGGTGTAGTCATTTTTCGTGTTTACTTTTATAATAGAGAGTAAGAATATTTTATATCCATGTAAGGGCGTATGGTGTGTTGTTTTGGAGGTCCTAGATGATTGTCCTAGATGCGAATACAGGGGTTCCCAAGTACGAGCAGGTATATGAGGCTGTAAAAGTGCATATTGAGCAAGGTTTGTTCCGTCCAGGGCAACGGCTTCCTTCTATACGTGCTATGGCGGCGCAGTTAGGTGTGAGCAAGATTACGGTGGAGCAAGCCTATTTGCAGTTGGCTACGGAAGGGTATATTCAAGCCCATAACAGGGCGCCTTATGAGGTGCTGGAGATTCCCCAGCCTTTGATTGGATATTATGAAGGGATGACTCCTATTAATAGTACGTCTGATCGAACATGTGGAATCGTGGGTAATCTAGGAGAACCTAAGGAAGAGGTTCTTTCATCGGTGAAGCCTAAGGGTGTAGGTCAAAGTCTAACAGATGCTGGGAAACAGAAGGTAGAAAAACTAATATCGGATTGTGATGGATGCACTACATCTACGTTGAATCATGTCTTACCTAAGGGAATGAACAGACAGCCCGCTCCTATCCTCTACAATTTCGCTACTGGTGCGATGGATCCGGAGGGATTCGACTTTAAACGGTGGAAACGCTTTATTGGCTATGCCTTACGAGATACGAAACGGCTCATGACCTATGGTCAGCTAGAGGGAGAACCTGAGTTGCGGTCAGCGTTGAATCAATATTTACAACAGGCGCGAGGTGTTCGAGCTACAGTGGAACGAATTTTGGTGACA
>CAUUJQ010000072.1:0-5905 GCA_963545445.1 uncultured Veillonella sp.
TAAGCTAAGAACTCCACAACTATATCAAAGGAGGTTTCTCAATGAGAAGAGATAGAGGCAGAAAACCAAGAAGAAAAGTATGTAACTTCTGTGTAGACCATGCTGATCAAATCGACTATAAAGATATTGCTAAACTTCGTCGTTTTACGACTGAACGTGGCAAAATTCTTCCACGTCGTATTTCTGGTGTTTGTGCTAAACATCAACGTAAATTAACACTTGCAATTAAACGTGCTCGTGCTATCGCGTTGTTGCCATTCACAGCAGAATAATTAAATGCAAATATAAGCCTAGTAGCGATCGTAGCTGCTAGGCTTTTTTGTGTTCCCTCTATTATGTATACAAAATGCATGATATAATACAAGTATATGATACTAGGTTATCCGGTAGATGCATATACATTGAATGTTCTATGAAGTGAGGTATACTATGAGAAAAGAACATGATTTTCTAGGTGAATTAGAAGTAGCAGATGAATTGTACTATGGTGTACAAACATTGCGCGGCATTGAAAACTTTTTTATTACAGGTAAACAGATTGATTTAGACTTTGTTAAAGCTATGGCGATGGTAAAGAAAGCCTGTGCCTTAGCGAATATGAGTACAGGTCGATTGGATGAAAAAATTGGTCAAGCCATCAGTCGTGCGGCGGACGAAGTAGTGCGTGGTAACTTCAACGACCAATTCCCAGTAGACCCGATTCAAGGTGGGGCAGGTACTTCTTTCAATATGAATATGAATGAAGTATTGGCGAATCGTGCATTGGAAATTTTAGGGTATGAAAAAGGCCAATATGACATTGTATCCCCGAATGACCATGTGAATATGGCGCAGTCTACAAACGATACATTCCCAACGGCGATTAAGGTTTGTGCCATTATGAAAAGCAAACCTTTGTTGGCATCTCTTCGCCGGTTAGCGGATGAGTTAGACAAAAAAGCGGACGAATATAAAGCAATTCTAAAAATGGGTCGTACTCATTTACAAGATGCGGTGCCAATTACATTGGGTCAAGAAATGGGAGCCTATGCATCTGGCGTGCGCCGTGGTATTCGCCGTATTAAATCGGCTATGTTAGAAGCGCACACTGTGAATATGGGGGCTACTGCGGTAGGAACTGGTTTGAATGCGGAACCAACCTATATCAAAGCTGTTGTAGACGAATTGTCTCGTGTGGTAGGGGAACCGTTTATCACAGCGGATAACTTAATCGATGCGACGAATAATACAGACGTGTTTACGGATATTTCTTCTGGATTGAAAGTAACGGCTCTTGTATTGATTAAAATGGCCAATGACTTCCGCTTGATGGCATCAGGTCCTCGTTGCGGTATTGGAGAATTGAAATTACCTCCACGTCAACCAGGTTCTTCCATCATGCCAGGTAAGGTAAACCCTGTTATTGCAGAAGTGCTGAACCAAACTTGTTACCAAGTTATCGGTAATGATTTGACAATCTCCCTCGGTGTAGAAAATGGTCAATTTGAGTTGAACGTTATGGAGCCGGTGATTGCCTATAATTTATTCAATTCCATGTGCTACTTAAAAAATGCGGTAAACACATTCGTGGATAAATTATTGGTTGATCTTGAAGTAGACAAAGAACAATGTGAATACTGGTTAGAACGTTCTGTTGGTATCGTGACAGCCTTGTTGCCACATATCGGCTATGAAAATGCATCTGCCTTAGCAAAAGAAGCGCTAGAAACAGATCGCAGTGTAAAAGAAATTGTTCTAGAACAAGGATTGTTGACGAAGGAAGAATTGGATTATATCTTATCTCCTAAGGAAATGACTCGCCCTGGTATTGCAGGACAAGACCTTGTAAAACATGTTGGAAATTAATCTCATAGGAAAAGGAATTGCTTAGAACTAGGCAATTCCTTTTTTGTTTTTTGCTTACATGCTGGGAGAAATGGGAAATTGTAACACTTTTGATTCATAAATTTTAGTCTATAACCCTAGATTGTATCTTTGGTATAGAACCTGTATCCTTTATTAGAAATAATAACAAATACATGATTGATATAGTTTTTTACTATAACGGCTTATACATAAATCGAGGGGAACATTCTACAATTATTGTATATAAACATCTTCGAGTGGTGTATAATAAAAAGATAAGGAGTTGAATTATGAATGTTTATATAGCCGTAGCGATTGGGGGCGCCTTAGGGGCCGTCCTACGATTTGGCATATCACAATATATAGCCTATAAAGGAGCCCTCTACCCATGGGGTACCGCACTTGTCAATGTGGTTGGTTCTATGTTGATAGGGCTGGGTATGGCCTACTTTGAGGGGCATCCTAGTATACCGCCGTGGGTGAAACTTCTCTGTATCACTGGATGTTTAGGGGGATTGACTACATTTTCCACTTTCATATTTGACGGATATGTGCTGTTGGAAAAAGGAATCTGGCAAACCTTATGGTATATGCTAGGTCAACTCATTCTTGGATTTATGCTCTGTGGTGGGGCATTTACGGTGGGGAAACGGTTATGGTTTTGAGGTATCTATGAAAGAAATACATGTGAAAGAGGCAGTCGGTCACGCTCTCTGTCACGATATTGTGCGCATCGTCATTGGAGAGGTGAAAGATACTCCTTTCAAACGTGGGCATATCATTCGTGAAGAAGATGTAGCGTTACTACTGCAACTAGGAAAAGAACATATTTATGTGATGGAAGAAGCGGATTACAATTTGGTACATGAGGAGCAAGTAGCAGAAGAATTATATCGTTTCTGTGAGCATCCATCCATCAGTCCTACTCCGGTACAACAGGGTAAGATTGAAGCATTGGCGAAGCATGACGGCGTATTGACAGTGGATGTAGAAGGCCTACATGAAATTAATAGTATTGGGGAATTGACCATTGTCACAAGATGGCATGGCACACCTGTAAAAGCGGGACAACCGGTAGCGGGCATGCGATGTATTCCTTTGTTATTAGAAGCTTGGCAGTTAGAGGAAGCGAAACGGTTGCGTGAAGGCAAGAAACCTATCTTACAAGTGTATCCATTTGTGCGTAAGAAGATGGGTATTGTCACCACTGGTAGCGAAGTCTATGAAGGGCGTATTCAAGATGCTTTCACAGCAGTGATTCAAGAACGAGTAGCACCATTTGGGGTAGAATTAGTAGCTCATGAGATTGTGCCTGATGATACAGACAAAATTGTAGGGGCCATTGAGAAGGTAAAATCCCAAGGAGCGGAAATTATTTTCTGTACTGGTGGTATGAGCGTGGATCCCGATGATTTGACGCCGGGCGCGATTGCACGATGTGCTAGTGAAGTAGTCACGTATGGTTTGCCTGTATTGCCAGGGTCTATGGTGTGTATAGCCTATCTAGCAGATGGTACCCCTATTTTAGGTGTGCCAGGCGGTGTGTTATTTAGCAGTCCTAGCGCTTTTGATGTACTGACACCTAGATTATTGGCAGACGTGCGGATCACCAAAGAAGACTGTATTCGTATGGGACATGGTGGTTTTCAATCAAAATAAAAAAGATTTTGAGAAAATAAAGTTGACAAAAACAAATCCCATCTTTAAAATAGGGATTAATTAACGCTATACTTTTTTTAAGTCTAAGTAGAGGAGAATTATTATGGCTGTTGTAAAAAATGCAATTGACTTAATTGGTAACACACCAATTTATCAAATTCCTGATACCAATGTGTATGTAAAATTAGAAAAGTACAATGCTGGTGGTAGCGTGAAAGATCGTGCTGTACTTGGCATGTTACAAGATGCAAAAGAAAAAGGCTTGATTAAAAGTGATACTATCATCGTAGAAGCGACTAGTGGTAATACCGGTATTGCCTTAGCTATGCTAGGTGCTATGATGTCTATTAAAACGATCATTATTATGCCAGAAAGCATGAGTAAAGAACGTCGTGAGTTGATTAAAGCCTATGGCGCACAATTGATTTTAACGCCAAAAGAATTGGGCATGAAAGGTGCACTTGGTAAAGCGCAAGAGATTCTGGATAACTATCCGAATGCGGTAACGTTGGGTCAATTTGTGAATCCGGCGAACCCAATGGCTCATTATGAAACAACAGCGAAAGAAATTCTTCGCGATGTACCGAATGTAGGTGTCTTTGTAGCGGGTATTGGTACAGGTGGTACTTTCACAGGTGTTACTAAAGCCTTGAAAGAGCAACATCCGTATATTAAAGCAGTAGCGGTAGAACCAGAAGGCTCTCCAGTTATCTCTCGCGGTACTGGTGGGGTTCATAAAATCCAAGGGATTGGGGCTGGTTTTATTCCAGAAAATTTTGACTCTTCCTTGATGGATGAAGTGCAAACAGTAACCGATGAAGATGCTATCGAAGAAGTAGGCAATTTCATGCGTGAAACTGGCATTGGGATTGGTATTTCTGCGGCGGCAGCCATTGTGGTGGCGCGTCAATATGGACGTAAGTTCCCAGATGTAGATGTAGTTGTTATCGCTCCAGATGGAATTGAAAAATATCTATCAATGATTCAATTTGACGGCGTAGATTGGATTCATTCCTAATCAATGATAATACAAAGGATAGCATGGTGTAGGCCATGCTATCTCTGTATAGGGAGGTTGTATGAGAGAACTATGGAAGTCCATTCGATACAATATACAACGAGTATTGCAATCTGATCCAGCGGCCACATCTTGGTTCATGGTGGTCTGGACATATCCACATATAACAGCATTATTTTGGCATTTTTTTGCCCATCGTTTGTATGGGAAGGGTTGGTTTACCTTAGCTCGACGTGTGGCATTACATGCACGGCGCGTGACGGGCATAGAAATCCATCCGGGCGCACAAATTGGTAAAGGGTTGTTTATCGACCACGGCATGGGTGTTGTGATTGGTGAAACAGCCATTGTAGGCGATAATGTGACTCTCTTTCACGGGGTGACATTAGGTGGTATGGATTCTCGTAAGGTAAAACGCCATCCTACCGTGGAAGATAATGTACTCATTGGGGCTGGCACGAAGGTACTAGGAGATATTACAGTAGGCAAAGGGTCTAAGATAGGTTGTAATCTGGTGATTAAACGGGATGTGCCGAAGAATGTAATCATTTTTGAAACAGAGCCGGACTATATTGTGTATCGCCGACCTAAGGTGGACCGGTTTAATACCGATAGTTATGTACCGAGACGCCATGCATTGCCGTTAGAACCAAATGAGTTTACAGATGATATGGCGTGGCATATCTAGGAGGAATGATGGAAGAGTTAACATTGGGGATTGTGCAAGTAGCCACAGAGATTGGGCAAGTGGAAACTAATTTTGCGACCATAGCCAAACAGATAGAGGTAGCAACTCACCGAGGTGTAGATGTGGTAGTGTTACCAGAAACGTGGAACACAGGATTTATGACGGGACCAGACTTGCATGCCTTAGCTGATGAGGAAGGGCAACGGAGTCAATCCTTGTTGAGTGATTTGGCGAGAGCGGAACAGGTTCATATCTTTGGGGGCTCCGTAGCTGTCAAAGAAGGTGACCATATCTATAACAGGACCTATGTGTATGATCGTGAAGGCTCCTTGCTGTCTACTTATGATAAAATGCATGGGTTTAGCCCTGCGAAAGAAGATGTGTATTTTACGGGTGGTACTCAGGTTCATCAGTTTACACTCGATGGCGTACTTTGCTCTAGTGCCACTTGTTATGATATTCGGTTTCCTGAACTCATTCGCAAAGCGGCTTTGCAAGGAGTGGAGCTCTTCTTTTTACCAGCTCAATGGCCTACATTACGTTTGCATCATTGGCGCATATTAAATCAAGCGAGAGCTATAGAAAATCAGATGTATCTATGCAGTGCTAATGGGTGTGGGCAGATTGGTAAATTACCGATGGCAGGTCATTCTATGGTGGTAGATCCATGGGGAGAGGTGATCTTGGAATGCAGT
>CAUUJQ010000073.1:0-5903 GCA_963545445.1 uncultured Veillonella sp.
GATTTGCGGGGCACGAAGAGTCGTAACTTGTTTCGCTATGCAGCCTGTGGCGGTCATAACTAGATAAAGGGAAGAGCACGACATATTCCTTCGCAAACTGATACAGTGGTTAGGTTTGTTCCGGAACATGTCGTGCTCTTCTTGCATTTATGTAATTTAGGTAGTAAAGAGACGCCACAAGGCTACTACTCGAAATGGCGTTCCTCAGGAATATTTTTTGAAAAATATTAACGGTACGAGTAATTTTGTGCTATAATAGTAGTTAAAGAGTCAACGACGTGTTGTTGGGCTCATCTCCTCCTACTAGGGGAGGAGGTGGTTGCTATGACTAAGTATGAAAAGATTTCTTTGATCATTTCACTTGCTAGTTTAGCAATTCAAATCATTGATCTAGTAAAATAGACAATGAAAAAGCCTAACGTATAAGGTCTACCACACCTTAACACGTTAGGCATATTTCAATTTTGGTAATTTTGAGATGAGCCTAACGCCTCAGACACGTTGGTGGCTCTTCTTTTGTTGCTTTTAGTATAGCATAGTTTATAACAGAATAAAAGGGGTATTTTTGTCGTTTGTGTGATTAAGTCAGTAAGGGACGCCATAAGGCTGCTACACATAATGGTGTTCCTCAAGGGATATTTTTTTGAAAAATATCAACGATACGAGTAATTTTGTGGTATAATAGTAGTTGAAGAGTCAACGACGTGTTGTTGGGCTCATCTCTTCCTAATATGGGAGGAGGTGGTTGCTATGACTAAGTATGAAAAGATTTCTTTGATCATTTCACTTGCTAGTTTAGCAATTCAAATCATTGATCTAGTAAAATAGACAATGAGAAAGCCTAACGTAAAACGTAAGTATTGGTAGTACTTACACACGTTAGGCCATCGATTTTAATGATTTTGAGATGAGCCTAACGCCCCAGACACGTTATTGGCTCTTCCTTTTTCATCTTTAGTATAGCATAGTTTATAACAGAATAAAAGGGGAGTATCTTGTGTTTGTGTAATTTAGTCAGTAAGGGGGGGCACAAGGCTACTACTCGAAATGGCGTTCCTCGAAATTGTGTTTGACCTTATATGGCTATGCTAGTATAGTAAATAGTGATAGGTACGATTCATAAGGCGCTGTTGGGTGCCTTTTATATACGGTGATAAAGGAGTAGATTATGATTTATCAAAGTATGGTTATAGATTACAAACAGTTTCGGTACCCGAAGGCGGTGGAGCGGGCGCTTGAGTTTTTGAAAGCTCGTGATTTCACGACGTTTGCAGGTGGTCGTTACCCGATTGAGGGCGATTTGATGTATGCCAATGTGGATATTGTGAACACACGGATTTATGATGACACGAAGATTGAAGGTCACAAGGACTACATGGATGTGCAATTTTTAGTGTCTGGGGAAGAGCAAATGGAGATTCTCATTCGTGAAATCTTTCCAGAGGTGGTGGAAGCCTATGACGACAAGGATTGTTATTTCTATGATCCTACGCAAGGTGGCACTGTGAAAATCGATGTGCGCCCTGGGGATTATTGTATTTTCTATCCTGGTGAGTTGCACCGGACCTTGATTGCGCCTCATGAAGTGCAACAGATTCGCAAGGTAGTTGTCAAAATTCATAAGAGTCTATTAACTGAGTAAGTGTAAGCTTGACGGTGTACGATTGTGCTATATAAATTTTTAGTAGGCAGTATAGTTACAGTTGGCATAATAACTAGAAGGTAATTTTCAATTGGCATGATAACTAGAAGATAACTTTCAGTAGTGGTTAAGGGAGGATGTATGAACGCATATGTCATGAAAGGCATGTTACTCATTGCATTGGGCGCCGTTCTATGGGGATTTTCTGGAATGTGTTCGCAATTTGCGCAACAACAGCGAATGATGTCGGCGGAATGGGTAGTGGCCATGCGACTTGTCATTGCTGGGGTCATTACGGTGACAGGTGCATTTTGGCAAGGAAGGGCCTCTATTTTTAAGGTCTTTTTTGACTGGAAAGACACGTTGCGGTTGATTATCTTTGGTGTTTTTGGCATGTGGATGTGCCAATATACCTATTTTAAGGCCATTGCCTATGCGGGGGCAGGGATTGCGACGGTCTTACAATATGTTGGGCCAGCGCTAATTATTTTGTATATTTCCATCACGCGATTACAATTACCACGTATGGCAGAGTTAGGTAGCGTTGTGCTAGCTACAGTAGGTACTGCCATCATTGCACTACAAGGTGTGTGGGATCTATCAGCGTTAGATAATACACTCCTGACTTGGGGAATGCTGTCGGCGGTAGCGGTTGGGATTTATACTCTACAACCAGTGCCCTTGCTGAAAAAGTATGGTACAGCACCCATTGTGGGGTTTGGCATGCTCATTGGAGGGACCTTTGCGTGGATCGTCACTCAACCAAGTTCCGAAGGGATTGTATGGGACTTGTGGACTCACGGAGGGTTCTGGAGTATCATCGTTTTTGGAACCGTAGTATCTTTTAATGCGTATTTAGAAGGAGTGCGACGAGTTGGGGCAGTTACAGGATCCATACTTTCATCCATAGAACCTATCTCGGCAGCGGTGCTGGCATGGTTACTGTTGGGAAATGAGTTCACCCAGTGGGATATTATCGGCATGACCCTCATCATTATTACCATCTTTATCTTGGCGTGGGATAAGGGGCGTGCTACAGGCTCATAAATGACTCTCTGCGGATAGGATAGATTAATAGCAACGGGATACATTTTTGCTGAAATATAAACGTGACGAAGTAAATACCATAACTATATGCAATAATTGTTGCGCTCAGTTTTATTCGATTCGTAAATATATTGATTTTATATTCACTGGCAATACCATTTCTATCATAAAAGATACTAACTATACCAAATGATTCTACTATACAAAATAGTTGTACATCGGTATACTAATCTCATCGGAAATAGAATTTACTAACCTAACGGGCAGGTTAGTTTGCAATGTATGATTAGGAGGTATACTCATGAATATTTTAGTCATTGGTTCTAATGGAAACGCAGGTCAACGTATTGTCAATAAGGCCTTAGCAGCTGGTCATGCTGTAACGGGAGTTGTACGCCACACAAGTGTCAATCCATCTATTAAAACGATTGTAAAAGATGGCTTAGAGTTAACGAAAGAAGAGTTATTACAATTTGATGTAGTTGTTAATGCAACGAGTGCGTTCACGCCAGATACATTTGAACTGCAGACTACATTAACGACTCTATTGGCGACATCTTTGGCAGGCTCATCTACACGTTTGATTGTAGTAGGCGGTGCAGGTAGCTTATTTGTTAATCCTGAAAGGACTATTCAACTCTATGATACACAAGAGTTCCCAGCAGAGTATTTAGGACTTGCTAAAGCACAAGGCAATGCCATTGCTATTCTTCGTAAATTCAGTGATGTACAATGGACATTCTTTAGTCCTGCAGCTGTATTCGATGCGGAAGGTCCTGCATCTGATGATATCATTTACGGTACAGAACAATTCATTCTTAATAAGAATGGTGAAAGTTATATTTCTTATGAGACATACACCAACCTTCTGGTGAAGGAAATTGAAAAAGGTCGTTTCATTCGTCAACGTTTCACAGCAGTACAAAACTAATATATTTTTTATAGCATGCTATATGGTTTCTAGCCGTATAGCATGCTATTTGTTTTACATAGAGGCCATAACACTTTAACTAAGAATAGCTGCTTTCAACATATTGAAAGGTTGACCGCATGAGAAAATCATGGTAGAACTAGTAAATATAGAAAAACAGACTATATCTATGATAGATGCTTATTGCATCAAATAGACTAGTCGTAGCTAAGGAGCATTTGATTATCTGCATGGTTACATATATCCTCAAGTTGAGGAGTAGGAGGGATTCGATGGCACGAACGGTGGGCATCATTGGATTAGGTTTGTTAGGGGCATCTCTAGCAAAAGCATTACGAGCATACACAACATATGAGGTAATCGGCTATGCACGGCGTCAGGAAATTTGTGACCTCGCCTTAGCTGACGGCTGTGTATCGCAAGCTTTTACAGAGGTGGAACCAGTTATCACAGGGGCAGATATTGTGGTGTTTGCCTTGCCGCCACAAACGAATAGTGATCTCTTTGTGAAAGTAGCCCATCTGTTACGACCAGGTCAAGTGGTGACCGATGTATCCAGTGCGAAAGATGAGTTTGCCCATGCTGTGTATGCGCATATTCCCGAAGGCGTACACTTTGTGTCGGTGCATCCTATGGCGGGTTCTGAAAAAGGTGGTTATGAAGAAGCTCATAAAGACCTCTTTCAGAAAATGGGGTGGATTGTCTTGGAAGATGAAACACAGCCAGCCTACGATGCCGAAGTGGCGCAGGAACTCGCCGACATGGGGCGTGCTGTGGGTTCACGCATTGAATACGTGGACATGAAACGCCACGATGGTTGCTTGGCCATGGTGAGCCATATGCCACATATGCTAGCATCCGTCATGATTACCGCTGTGGGTAACGATGAGCTGGGAGATAAGCGTATGAGCTTGTCAGCTGGAGGTTTACGAGATAGCACACGGACGGCCAGTGGTTTGCCTAGTATGTGGCAAGAGATTATCTATGGAAATCGCATGAATGTATTGAAAGCCATTGAACAAGTAGAACAAGAATTAGCTACTGTAAAACAGCTCCTTCATGCTGATGACCATGGAGATAGTTTAGGGCAGTACCTAGAGCGAGCGAAAACGATACGAGATCGTTTGCCGAGCTTGACCATAGATAAGAAATAATGGACTTGAAAGTAGAAGGATGCTCTCTATCCATGCCTGACGATAGATAAGAAATAATATGTTTAAAAGTGCAACCATACTAGCTATCCATATGTTTGCATAGTAGGGAACTAGTATGAGTCATGCATGCAGTATAATATGAGAGAAGGCTTTCAACATAGGCTATACATATAGCTTGTGATATAATACAAGTAGAATGAATAGGAGGTATTGCTATGACGCAGAGCACGGACCAAACAGTAAATATAGATAAGCTAGTTGGGCTTTGTCCCTATGTGACGATGCAAAAAGTGTTGTCTGGGAAATGGACAATGCTGATTATGCATGAGTTAGAACAGGGACCAGTACGATTTAAAGCGTTGGAGCGAGCCTTACAACCTATTACGCAAGCTACGTTAACACGGCAATTGCGAGCCATGGAGGAAGATGGGCTCATTGAACGCAAGGTATATAGCCAAATTCCTCCGAAAGTAGAATATTATTTAACCCCAGTAGGAGAATCTTTCAGAACAGTGTTAACAGCCTTAGCAACATGGGGTGAAGAATATATTGAGTGGATGCATAGAAAGGAGCGATAGTATAATGGACAGAGCGCAAAGCATAGTAGATCAAGTGCTAGAAGAAGTGCAAAATATAGAAGGTGCTGCGGTAGATAATCCGTTACAAGTGGCAAATCAAGCGTTAGAAGATGCTTTGGCAAGTAGCGTCATTCCTGCGGAGTACTGGCCAGAAATTGTGGCTTGGGTGTCGGATACAGGGATTGATGAAATCTATTTAGACAGTCGTGACCGTATAGGTGCATGGTGGGCGTCTAAAGAAGTGCGCTCCATGGGATATACCTTGAACTTTACCAAATGTGGTAAGGTGCCTAGTGAATGGTTTCCAGAGGGGGATCATTGGAAAGAGGCAGAAGTGGAGGCACGGTATCGCTTAGTGGCGAGCTGGGAATCCTTAGTCTCCAATGATGCATTAGAAAAGAACGAAACTTTATGAAAGTAACAAAAGATATATCATTATCCGTAGGGGCACTGAGTGTCCCTATCTTTATAGAGTTATTTTTGCAAATGCTCCTGGGCAATGTGGACCAATTCATGCTCAGCCATTATGCAGAAACGGCGGTGGCCGCCGT
>CAUUJQ010000074.1:0-5896 GCA_963545445.1 uncultured Veillonella sp.
AGAAAGTAAGAGTGCAATCGATGTAGGCAATGTTTTTTATATCTTATGTAGTAAGGAGACACAAGATGAACAAAAAAATCATTAATGCCTTGATTACGTGGGCAATCCCATTAGTAATCTGGTTTACTCCAGCTCCAGAAGGCTTAGCTGACGGCGCTTGGAAATTATTTGGCTTTTATTTAGCCGCTATCGTAGGATTGGTATTAAAACCATTCCCTGCTCCAGTAGCAGTATTATCTGCCATTGGTGCCTCTGCATTATTCTTAAATAATCCAAAAGAAGTTTTGTCCGGTTATGCATCTACTACCACTTGGTTGATCTTTGCGGCATTCTCCATTTCTGTAGCTTTCGTAAAAACAGGTTTGGGTCGTCGTATTGCCTACCATATGATCGATGCCTTCGGTCACACTACACTTCGTCTAGGTTATGTAACGGCTTTATTGGACGGAATTATTTCCCCAGCAACACCATCTAACACGGCTCGTTGTGGCGGTATCGTATTCCCAATCATGAACTCCGTAGCGAAATCCTTGGGGTCTGAACCTGGTGAAACAGCAAATAAAGTAGGTCGTTATTTGATGACTAACACATACATGGTTACAAAAGTAACATCCTTGTTATTCTTAACAGCGATGGCGCCAAATGCGTTAGCAGCGGATTACTTCAAAAAAATCCTAGGCCTTTCCATTGACTGGGTAACTTGGGCAGTCGCTTTATTCGTACCTGGTTTAATCTTGTTATTGATCACTCCATTCGTATCCTATATGTTAAACAAACCTGAATTGAAAGAAATCGACAATAAGAAAATTGCTCGTGAAGGTTTGGCAGAATTAGGTCCTGTATCTACAGGTGAAAAAGTATTAATTGCTATCTTCTTCTTATCCTTGCTTGGTTGGGCATTGCCATCTATCCTAGCAATGGTAGGTATTAAATTTAAATTAGATGCCACAGCAGTGGCACTAGTAGCGATGGTATCTTGCTATATGTTTGGTGCCATCAAATGGGAAGACGCTCTTCAAAACAAAGGCGGCTGGAACACCTTGATCTGGTTTGGCGGTATCCTTGGTTTATCTGGTGCATTAACAAAAGCAGATTTCTTCATCTGGTTAGCAAAAGTGTTAGAAGCCCAAATGGACTTCGGTCATCATGAAATGGTTGCTCTTGTAGTGATTGCTGTATTGTCCGTATTAGTTCGTTACTTATTCGCCTCCGGCAGTGCTTACATTGCAGCGATGGTGCCAGTATTCTTTACAGTAGGTAAAGTAGCAGGTATCGACCCTTGGATATTAGGTCTTGTGATCTTCATGACAAATGCCTTTGGTGGCGCAGTGACTCACTTCGGTGGTGGCCCTGGCCCAATTATCTTCGGTGAAGGTTACAACGAAGTTCGCCAATGGTGGGTAACAGGTGCTGTGGTTGCAGTCATCGGTCTAGTGGTAACACTTGGCTTTGGTCCAATTTGGTGGTCCATCGTAGGCTTAATTTAAATAAGCCAGACTCTATCAAGTAGATAAATCGTATCGTTGGTTAATGAAGTCAGAATCCAGTGATTCTATATGGCTGGTCTCTGACTTTTCATACTATATTCCCTATGAGAGAAAGGATTGACTATGAAACATCTAGTGAAAGCAGCTATGGCTGGCTTTGATGAAAAAAATGATGTATTGGTGACAGTAGAACCAATTGCATCTGGTATCGAAGTAGAATTGAAATCAAAAGTTGAGCGTGCCTACGGTAAGCATATTCGCGCTTTCATCGAAGCCACTGTAAAAGAAGCAGGTTTCGACGGCGTGAAAGTAACAGCTATCGACAAAGCAGCTTGGGATTATACGATTAAAGCCCGTGTATTGGGTGCATTAGAAAGAGGGAGCGAAGCATAATGAGCCAATTAACTGAATTAGCAAAAAAACGTTTATCTCGTTCCATGATGTTCGTACCTGGTAACACACCTAAAATGATCAACAGTGCTGATATCCACGGTGCCGACTCCATCATGTTTGACATTGAAGACTCTGTAGCAATCACAGAAAAAGATACAGCTCGTTTATTGACAGCAGAAGCGTTGAAAACGTTAAAATTTAAAGGTGAAACTGTAGTTCGTATCAACCATCCAACACAAACTCCATATGGCTATGCTGACCTTGATGTCATCGTGCCAGCAAAACCTAACTTGATTCGTCTTCCAAAAACAGAAGATGTATCTGAAGTTGAAATCGTTGCTAAAAAAATTGAAGAAGTAGAAAAAGCTAACGGTTGGGAAGAAGGTACAATCAACATTATCGTAGCTATTGAATCGGTAAAAGGTCTATACAATGTACGTGACATCGCAAAAGGCCCTCGTGTCGTAGCTATCGCATTAGGTGCAGAAGACTATCGTGCAGACCTTCGCACAGGTAAACATAAACCAGCTCATGAATTGTTATTTGCTCGTCAAACGATCCTTCATGCAGCACGTGAAGCGGGAATCCGTGTACTTGACACAGTATTCTCCGACGTGAAAGACCCTCAAGGTTTCCGTGAAGAAGTAGAATTCATCAAAGCTCTTGGTTACGATGGAAAATCTTGCATTCACCCAAGCCAAATCAAAATTATCCATGAAGTGTTCACTCCAGATGAAAAAGAAATTGCCCATTCTGTAAAAGTGTTGAACTCCTATGCAGAAGCACTTCGCAACAATAAAGGCGTTATCGCTGTAGATGGTAAAATGATCGACGGTCCTATCGTAGTACGTGCACAACGTGTGGTAGATAAAGCCCGTGCAGCAGGTATCAAAGTAGAACTTGAGGAAGGAGCAGAAATCGATGTTAAATAAAATTGGTCGTGATATCCCTATGGAATTAGAATGCCTTCAAGGTCGTCGTCTTTATGAAGGTCAATTCGCTATGACAGAAACTGGTACTCGTTCAGGCAAACCAGTGAAACTTCACAGTCCAGGTGAAAATAAATTAGTAGGCTCCATCGATGAAGCGATTGAAAAAGTAGGCTTAAAAGATGGTATGTCTATTTCCTTCCACCATCATTTACGCAATGGTGACTATGTCATGAAATTGGTGATGGACCGTGTACAAGCTAAAGGAATCAAAGATATTACTATCCTTAACTCTTCCTTAGCACCTTGTCATGAGTTCTTAATCGATATGATTAAAGATGGTACAGTCACAGCTATCGAAACATCTGGTCTTCGTGATGCGTTGGGTAAATTCTTGAGCTTGAACCCAGGCGTATTAAAACGCCCAGTAGTGATTCGTTCCCATGGTGGACGTGCTCGCGCAGTTTGCACTGGAGAAGCTCACATTGATGTAGCTTTCATGGGTGTACCTGCTTGTGACCGTCGTGGTAATGCGACAGGCCGTAAAGGCAAATCTGCTTGCGGTGCCTTGGGTTACGCTATGGTTGACTCCCACTATGCAGATCAAACGGTATTGTTAACAGATAACTTAATTGACTATGTATATCCAATTTCCATCCCTCAAACAGATGTAGATTACATCGTAGAAGTAGAGGCTATCGGTGATCCAGAAGGTATCGCATCTGGTGCTGTGGGAATTACGAAAAACCCTGTACAAATCAAAATTGCTGAAATGGCGGCAGAATTCCTTGATCAAGCTGGTATTATCCAAGAAGGTTTCTCATTCCAATTGGGCGCTGGCGGAGCTCCACTAGCGGTGGCTAAATTCATCGGCGAAAAATTAGAGAAAAAAGGCGTTGTTGGTGGATTCGGCGTTGGCGGTGCGACAGGCGTACTAGTGAGCATGCTTGAAAAAGGTCATATCAAAGCTATCTACGATACACAAACTTTCGATACAACAGCAGCAGCGTCCTTGGACACAAATCCTAATCATATCGAGATGAGCGCCTCCATGTATGCAGACCCTACTACAGACTGCATGACGAACTACTTAGACGTAGTATTCTTGGGCGCTACAGAAATTGATACAGATTTCAACGTTAACTGCATGACGGACTCCAATGGTATCTTGATGGGTGCTTCCGGTGGTCACTCTGATACAGCAGCTGGCGCAAAAGTAACAGTTATTACTTGCCCATTGATTCGTGGTCGCTTGCCAATGATTCGTGAACGTGTAGAAACTGTGATCACTCCAGGTGAAAGTATCGACGTATTGGTAACAGAACGTGGTATCGCCATCAATCCAAATCGTCAAGATTTAATCGAACGTTTCAAAGATTCTAACTTGCCAATTTACACAATCGAAGAGTTACAACAAATGGCGTACGATATGGTTGGAAAACCAGAAGGTATTGAAGTATCCCAAGACCCTAAAGATGTAGTAGCCATCATCGAATATCGTGATGGATCCATCATTGACGTAGTACGTAAACCATTGCTATAACATACATATAATTATTAAAAAGAGGGACTGTAACAATATGTACTTTTACATGTTTGTTGCAGTTCCTTTTACATACAGAACCTCTCAAGGTTCTTATAATTATAGGGTCTTTGTCACATGTAGTGCTACTCGTGTGTGATGCGTGTTTATAGGTAGGATAGGAAGTATTGATAATGGATAGGTATTTTATGAAATATTTATATTTGTCATATTAGTCGTTATCCTATATCATAGAACTATATGTATACTCTATGTTAGTAAGGAGAGGTGTTACTTATGAAACAACCATTAATCGGTATCTCAGGTTCTCATATGATTGACCAAGGCGGTCCATTCCCTGGGTATAAGCGATCCTATGTAAATGATGATTATGTACAATCTGTATTAGAAGCAGGTGGTATTCCTGTGATTATTCCATTCCAAGAAGATGAGGCTGTGTTGAAAGCTTTGGTGGAGCGTATTGATGGATTACTTTTATCGGGTGGTCATGATATTGCCCCACAATTCTATGGGGAAGAACCAGAGCGTGGATTAGGTGCGATTTGGCCAGAACGAGATATCTTTGATATGCGTCTAGTAACCTTTGCGAAAGAACGCAATATTCCTATTATGGGTATCTGCCGTGGTCATCAAATCATCAACGTTGCTCATAAAGGATCTTTGTACCAAGATTTGCCTGCCTTTGCCACAATCAAACATTCCCAAAATCAAACAGCAGGATTACCAACTCATTCCATGGTGATTGAAAAGGACTCCAAATTATTTGACATGGTTGGCGTAGAAGAAGTAATGGTTAACTCGCACCATCACCAAATTGTGAAAGAAGTAGGAGAAGGTTTGCGTGTCGTAGGTCGTGCTAAAGATACTGTGGTAGAGGCCATGGAAGGCACTGATTATCCATATCTACGGACTTATCAATTCCATCCAGAAATGATGCGCCATACAGAGTTAAACAAAGTCATTTTTGAAGACTTCGTAAATGCTGCTAAATAAAATGCATAGAAAGATACAATAGTATAGCAGAAGATATAGAAAAGGAGCTGTGGGCTCCTTTTTTGTATATACAGCACTAGCATCAGTTAGGTTCCAATGGTCAGGATATAGGGTGACATCTATTTGAAATATATTGCTATTGTGAAAGACTTTTATCACAAACTGTGATATACTGAAAAGGAATATTAAACATATGGAATAATCATATAAGGGGGATATGATGAAAATACCTACAACATGTGAAACAGAGAGACAAACAGCACTAGTGCAAGAGGATCAAAAGGCTAGGGAAGAAGAACGTGTATTACATACATCTAACAGTACTATGACAGTAGATGGCTTAACTGATGCAGCCTTGATGGGGGCATTGCATGATACGGTGCAGCGATATGGGGGAGCCATTGGTGAGCATATTGTGGGGCTCACAGGGGTGGATAATCTACGCAATCAAAAATTGGTGCGTGGATTAGTAGATATTGCGAACTCAAAAGTCAATCCAGACTATGAATATCAAAATATACACCAACAGGCTGGATTTTCAGCAGAAGTGA
>CAUUJQ010000075.1:0-5851 GCA_963545445.1 uncultured Veillonella sp.
TTGTCGATAATTTTGAAAGTCCAAGTCTATTTATCATCAGATACAGACCTGCTTTCAGCCAACCAAGGTTTTGTGTTCATTTTTTCGTCGAATTTAGCTAATGTTTCACCGATACCATAACGCATAACTACCCAACCGAAGTAGTTTTGTGTTGGCTCCAAGGTGTCTGCGAAGTTTGTAACACCAAATTTTACTACACTTTTGTCAGCCGGTGCTGCATTGTCATTACCGCAACCTGCCATTACACCTAATGCCGCAACTGCCATAACGCCAAATGTAGCATTACGAAGCCATTTTTTCCAACTTTGTTTCATCTTAAGTTCCTTTCTACAAAACTTACTACTAACACATTAATGTGAATCTGTACTACGTGGATCTAAGATATCCCGTAGTGAATCGCCCCATAAATTGAAGATGGTAACCACAATGAAAATGGCCATCCCTGGATATAACATCAATTCTGGTGACGATAAAATATATTGACGGTTCTCATTGAGCATTAAGCCCCATTCTGGTGTCGGAGGCTGTGCCCCAAAGCCCAAGAAGGAAAGTCCCGCAATTTCCATCATCATAGTACCAATATCCATAGCCCCTGTGATAACAATTAGAGGGAGCACATTTGGTAAAATATGACGCCATAAAATCACGAATTGTTTCGTACCATTCACTCTAGCTGCCGCAATAAAGTCGTTATGGCGAAGTTTGATTACCGCAGACCGGATCAATCGTGCGTATTTCGCCCAGCTCACCACAACAAGAGCTAAAATAGCATTGATAGCACTACCACCCATAATACCGGCAATGGCAATCGCCAATACCACCCCTGGGAAGGATAACATAATATCTGTAAAGCGCATCAATACAAGTTCTACTTTACCTCCAAAGAAACCAGACAAAATCCCTACCACTGTACCAACAATAGCTGTTAAGATAACTAGGATAATCGTCATGAACAAGGAAGTTTGTGTACCATAAATAATACGAGAGAACGTATCACGCCCCAATTTATCAGTACCCATGAGATGATCTGCAGAAGGCTTTAAGAAAGCTTTCGACATATCTGCATTAAATGCATCATGAGGTGTGATATAGGGAGCAAATATAGCAATTCCTACTACAATAGCCACCAAGAGGGAGTAGAAAGAAAAGCGCTTGTGTTGCAGAATAAATTCTTTCATCTTATCCCCTCGCTTTCAATCGTGGATCTAATATAGAGTATGACAGATCTACCAAGAAGTTGATGGCTGTATAGATAAGAGCTACCCACAATACAAAGCCTTCAATCAATGGATAGTCACGCATGGCAATGGCATAGACCGCCATTTTACCCATACCCGGCCAAGAGAATACGATTTCAATAACCGCCGCCCCTGCCAAGAGCCAGCCAATACCCATACCCATGATCGTAATCAATGGTAATAAAGCATTTGGCAATACATGTTTCCAAAGAATTTGTGATTCACTCATGCCACGAGCACGCGCCCCCATCACATAATCTTGATGTAATTCTTCAATGATGACAGTCCGCACTTGGCGCGTAAATTTTGCAGCCATCACAAAGGATAATGTTATGGCTGGTAAAATCAAAGCTTTAAAACTGATCACCGACGAAGCAATCGGCACCCAGTGTAATTTCAAGCCAAAGACATACAATAAAATCATACCTAACCAGAAACTTGGCATTGATACATTCACAAAGGCAAAGAAACGAATCACAAAGTCTGGCAGTTTATTGGCTTTTACCGCCGAATAAATTCCCATTGGTATAGAAATGAGTACATTCAGTGCAAAGGCTGACACCGCCAATAAGGCCGTACCACCTAATCCTTCTAATAATTTGTCAGTGACTGGTTTTTTCCCCGAATAAGAAGTCCCCAAATCACCTTGTACGGCACCCGCTACCCAGCGCACATACTGTTCCATAAATGGACGATCTAAGCCCATCTCTTTTCGTGTAGCATCAATCATTTCCTGTGACACAATAGTGTCCCCTGCCTCCAGCACCATCAAGGCTGGATCCCCAGGAGCAATGTAGGTTAAACAAAACGTCAGAAATGTAACCCCAATTAATGTGACTAGCAGTTGTGACGCCTTACTTAATATGGTTTTCAAGTATACACATCCTTCCCTTAACGTTGATGAGCATGCATTCATATTCTTAATAAATCCCTAAAAGAAAAAACCACCCTTTGGGTGGATTACATAAAGTTAGCAAGGGCTACAGCTTAGACAATCTTGCTCCATCTCGCCCCATAACCCTATACAACTTTTAGTAATATCTTCCCCAAACATGCTTTCCGTCTCAAGGTTTTATAACCAAATATCTACGCCCAACTATATAATAGATATTACATAAATATGTTAGTTTCTTTTATCAAAATTGTCAAATGAGTATTGAGAATATCGCAAGACAAATAATGCATACTTGTTTGAAAATGCACATTTATAGGCATTTTTCTGTGACTTATATCAATTTCAATCATTATTTTTACACAAATTGAAAAAAGTCGATGTTGTAAAAATATTCATTTCGTATAATTTTGTTATATCCAAAAATAGATATAAAAAACTTTCATAAGTAACCTGAATTGTGACATAACAAAACACACCCGAGGGTCCTCCTTAGGTGTGTTGCATCGCACTATATATTAAAAGAAATCATTTTTCCAAAGCCAGTAGCCCGCCAAGGCGGCAAAGCTAATCCCAATACCGATGACATATTCAAAGCCATATTCTGTATCTGCAAATGGGACAGGCACATTGATGCCCCACAAGCTAAAGATCGCTGTTGGCACAGCCAACATAATCGTCATAGCTGCCAACAATTTCATAACTAAGTTCAAGTTGTTAGAAATGATGGATGTAAAGGCATTCATCATATTCATCAAAATATTGGAATACATTTCGACCATCTCAACGGCCTGCTTATTCTCGATAATCACGTCTTCTAACAGATCTTCATCTTCTTCGTACATCTTTAATAAGTACCGCACATCATCATGACGGCGAACCCTGAGGATCCGTTCCATCACTGTACCATTGCCCCGCAATGCGGACGTAAAGTAGGTCATGGATTTCTGCAATTCCAAAAGTTGAAACAAATCCTTGTTGCGCGTAGTATGACGCAATTTCTTTTCGATATCGTCTGTACGGCGATCGATTTGTTGCAAGTATCGCAAGTATAACACGGCCGTGCGATACATGATTTGGAACAGGAACCGCGTCTTTTTATAGGTGTAGAACGTCGGCATTTGGTTGCTCAAGAATGGATAAAGCACCTCTGCCTCTTCTAAGCAGATGGTGATAAAGAAATCTTCGGTGACGAAGATACCCAACGGTACCGCATCATATACATCAGATCCACGCAATACCGGAATGTTAATAACGACGAAGATGTACTCATCTTCAATTTCCACGTGAGACCGCTCTTCCGTATCCAACGCCGCTTTCAATACATCTGTTGGAATCTGTGTCATCATATTGACGATAGCCAACTCATCGGGGTCTGGGTTCACCAAATTTATCCATGAACCTTTTGTCGCATCTTGTACAGTGGAATCTGTGAACAATTCCCCCTCTACGTGTTTGTGTACCGTTAACATGTGACACCTCCTTAACGTCTTAATAACCCTACCCTCTATCTTAATCAATCGTGGCGGATTCGTCAATTTTTTTATGATTTCTTATGAAAGTTTCTAACAGCATTTCAATGTTTCTACTCACTCAATGCTTGGGCGTACATTCGTTAGCACACTAGTTAGAATTTTTTATAAAAAATACCCTTAGAATATTTGTGCACAACAAAAAGGACCTAGCACAGGGCTAAGTCCTCTTTGTCGTATAGTTCTTATGTAGTGATATATACCTTGTATACCTACAAGGAGGGAAGATATCACAATGCCTCCTGCTACATAGTTGGGCGTACATGCTAGCAGGAGGACTTATCTTATTTACTGTAGAAAATACGGATGGAGTTCAAGATACAAAGAATAGATACCCCTGTGTCCGCAAAAATAGCTACCCACATATTGGCAAAACCAAATACACCTGCTACCATAACGATAATTTTCACAGCAATAGCAAAGAAAATATTTTGCCAAGCAATGGACAAGGTACGATCTGCAATACTTAAGGAACGCCATACAGAATCTAAGTTAGAGTTCATGTACACTACGTCCGCTGCTTCGATGGCAGAATCTGCTCCACTACCCATAGCACCACCTACATCGGCACCCGTCAATACAGGTGCATCGTTGATACCATCACCTACGAACATAACAGAACCATGGTCGTTACGTAGAGATTGTACTACTTCTAATTTATCTTGTGGTAACAACTCAGCACGTACTCCTTGGATACCTACTTGTTGAGCAATGTACTTCGCACTCGCTGCCACATCACCTGTAAGCATCACTGTTTGATATCCTTTGCCATTCATGCGACGAATGGCTTCCTTAGAATCATCTTTTAAAGCATCGGCAATGATGATACGACCTGCGTATTGACCATCAATAGCTACGAACACTTCACTACCATACACAAAATCAATCAATGGTGTTGCCACATTTTCTCTCGCCAACAAACGGCCATTACCGACTAATACAGTATGACCTTCTACGGTGCCTACCATGCCGTGACCAGAGATTTCTTTTACATCCTTGGACGTAGTAAACTCTACCCCTCTACGTTCTACTTCTTCTACGATAGACATCGCAATTGGATGCGTAGATACAGCTTCTACAGCTGCTGCATATTGCAACACTTCAGTTTCAGTGTAACCATTAGCTACTTCTACTGTTTGTACGTTGAAAGTACCAGTCGTAATCGTACCAGTTTTATCGAATGCAATGGCTTTCACACGACTCATCGCCTCGATGGCTTTACCACCTTTGAACAAGATGCCTTGGCGAGAACCAGCACCGATACCAGAGAAGAATGCCAATGGCACAGACAACACTAGAGCACATGGGCAAGATACTACTAAGAATGTTAAAGCTGTGTAAATCCAATATTGCCATTCCCCTGTAAATAGAGGTGGCACAACAGCTACGATAATGGCCAATGCCACTACGATTGGGGTATACACACGAGAGAATCGAGTAATGAATCGGTCGATTTTTGGCTTGGATGCAGCTGCATTTTCTACAGCATCTAAAATGCGCATAACCATAGAATCTTTTAATTCGTGAGTCACTTCTAACACAATGCGACCATCCACATTGATACAACCAGACATAACTTCCGTACCTACTGTAGCACTCACTGGAACTGGTTCCCCTGTTACGGCTGCTGTGTCGATACGTGTAGTACCTTCTATTACACGACCATCCAACGGAATACGATCACCAGGACGAATTTCGATGTGAGATCCTACTTGTACATCCTCTGGATTCACCACTTCTACAGAACCATCACATAGAACTAAACGCACTTCTTCAGGACGAAGATCCACAGCATCCATAACCGCATTACGGCTGCGCTCTGTAGCACGCTCTTCGAAATAAATACCCACTTGGAAGAACAACATAACGCCTACAGCCTCTGCGTATTCACCAATGATTAAAGCACCGATGGTAGCAATAGACATCAAGAAGTTTTCATCAAAGAATTTACCTTTCATACCATTTTTAACAGCTGCCCATACAATACGCCATCCTAATACAACAAATGTTACGATTAACAATGGAGTCATATATTGATCTGGCACCCAATTCGTAAGCTCTGCCACTGCCATCACGATAGCACCGACGATTATGGCAGATAAACTTGCATTATGTTCATGATCGTGTTCCTCTTGCTTTGCTTTTTTCGCCGCTCGTACAAATGGTACAACCACAACACCATCTTCTGT
>CAUUJQ010000076.1:0-5789 GCA_963545445.1 uncultured Veillonella sp.
ATATTCGATAGATTATACTTGATAAAAATAGATTTATAATATTAAAAAATAGGAAAAATAAAATGAGATTCTTTATTGATAATCTTCTATAATGTGGTATAATGTAAATGTTATTCATATAAATCTATATGATAGGTTTGGTTGTTATATATTGTATGTAGGAGGTGTACTATGGTTAAGAAACTATCCGAAATGAAGCCAGGTGAAGTTGGTACTGTTGTAGCTATCAATGGATCTGGTAACATTAAGCATCGCTTGGTAGACATGGGTGTTGTACCGGGAACGGCTGTGCGCGTTATGAAGTATGCGCCATTAGCAGACCCAGTGGAAATCAAAGTGAAAAACTTCGAGTTATCACTGCGCGTAAGTGAAGCACAAATGATTGATATTGAGGTCCAATAAGGAGAATTGCTAAGATGGCAGACAACACACATACCAAGATTGAGGTTGCTTTAGCGGGTAACCCTAACTGTGGTAAAACAAGTATTTTTAACAATATGACGGGATCCCGTCAACACGTAGGTAACTACGCAGGTGTTACCGTAGAGAAAAAAGTGGGCGATGCAAAAATCGATGGTCATGACATCGAAATCATCGACTTACCAGGTACGTATTCTTTGACAGCTCGTTCCGTTGATGAATTGGTGGCTCGTAACGTTATCATCAATGAAAATCCAGAAATGATCGCCAATGTCGTGGACGCGTCTAACTTAGAACGTAACCTATACTTGACAGCACAATTAATTGAACTAGAACAACCATTGCTACTTGTTTTGAACATGGTCGACGTGGCAAAAGAAATGGGTTTACAGTTCAATATTAAAAAATTAGAAGAATTAACAGGTTCCACAGTAGTAGAAACTATCGGCCGTACGAATAAAGGTACAGACGGTGCGCTACGTGGTATTGTGAAAGTATCTAAAGAACGCAAACTTCCTAATGTTCGCGTTAACTATGGTGATGTATTAGAGCCAGCTATCGCTGAATTAGAAGCGGAAGTAGCAAAACTTGACACTGGTCGTTATCCACACCGCTGGGTAGCTATCAAATTGTTAGAACAAGATACAGATATCTATGAAAAAGTACAAGAATTAGACAAATCTGGCGTGGTGTTAAGCAAAGCAGAAGCGTTGCGCACAGAATTGAACAAATCTGTTGACATGGATATCGTGTTCCAAGAATACCGTCACCGTTTTGCAGTAGACGTATTCAACAGCGTGCTAGAAGTAGTGCCTGAACATAAAGATTCTAAATCCGACAACATCGATAAAATCTTAACGAATCGTTGGTTAGGGATTCCTATCTTCTTATGCATCATGTGGTTAATGTTCTACTTAGTTATCAACGTAGCAGAATATCCTAAAGGATGGTTGGAAGATGCTTTCAAATTACTAACAGACTTTATCGGCGCTAATATGGAAGATGGTTTGCTAAAATCCATGCTGAATGATGGTATCATCGGTGGTGTAGGGGCAGTTATCAGCTTTATCCCTCACATCGTTCTATTATTCGTATGTATTTCTTTCTTGGAAGATACTGGTTACATGGCTCGTGCGGCATTCGTTATCGACCGCGTGATGCGTGGTGTAGGTTTACATGGTAAATCCTTCATCCCTATGTTATTGGGCTTTGGTTGTAACGTACCATCCATCATGGGTGCTCGTATCCTAGATAACCCAAGAGACCGTATGATTACGATCTTAGTATCTCCATTCATGAGTTGTAGTGCTCGTTTGCCAGTATATACATTGCTAGCGGCAGCATTCTTCGCACCAGAAGATGCACCAACTATCCTTTTGGGTATCTATGTATTGGGTATCGTAGTTGCCGTTGTGACTGCAAAAGTACTTCGTACATACGTATTTAAAGGCGCAGCAGAACCATTCGTAATGGAAATGCCTCCATACCATATGCCAACACTTCGTTCCGTAGGTATTCATATGTGGGAACGTTCTGTGATGTACCTTAAAAAGGCAGGTACATTTATCTTGGCAGCATCTATCTTAATTTGGTTCTTAACATCTTTCCCACAAGATGTAGAATACTCTCAAGACTATGATGCAGCGAAAGCAGAAGTAACAGCTATGCATGAGCAAAAAGCTGATTCTATTCTTGATGAAGCACAATTAGCAAATGACGAAGACAAAGATAAAGTCTCTGCTATTTATGATCAAATGCTTGCCTTAGATGAAGAGCATAAAGATGATCCAAAAGATGAGGAAGAAGAAGCAACGGCAGAAGAAGCAACACAAGATGGTGCTGAAGCAACTGAAGCAACTGAAGAAGCAACTGTAGAAGAACCTGCATACTTTGAAGAATTAAAATCTGAAGAGTTATATCCTGTAGCTTGGACTTTATATGTAAACCATAAAGCAGAAGAAGACGAAATCAAAGAATTAGATCTTCAACAAGGTAAAGAAAAAATTGAACAATCCTATGCTGCTGAATTGGGACGTTTCATTCAACCTATTACGGAACCACTTGGATTCAACTGGCGTGTAAATATTGCTGTAGTAGCTGCAGTAGCGGCGAAAGAAGTAATGATCAGTACATTAGGTACTATCTATGCGATCGAAGCAAGTGAAGATGATTCCAAATCCTTGGAAGAATTCTTGTCTAGCGATCCAGACTTCACGCCATCTATTGGTTTAGGTTTGATGGTATTTGCTTTACTATACTTACCATGCTTGGCGACTATGGCTGTATTAAAACGTGAAACTGACTCCTGGAAATGGTTCGGTGCCGTATTTGCATACACTAGTATCTTAGCTTGGGTAGGTGCATATTTAGCTGTTCATATTGGTCGTGCCCTTGGATTAGGCTAATCAATAATGATATTAGCCAACCGATATAATTGAGATTGAGAAAAATTTTATTTCAAAAATTCATTGATATTATGCAGTTTGTTGCATTCGCAAAAATATTTTCAAAAAGTACTTGAAAATGAGAAGGAGATAGTGTATACTATGGATAGTGTTATTGTATACGCAATTGGTTTACTAGCCGTTCTCTATGTTGCATACCGAGTATATAAAAGCGCAACAAGCGCTGGCGGTTGCGGCGGTGGATGCGGTGGAGGATGTGGATCCTCTTCTGAATCCGAATCGGGCTGTGGCTGTGGTGGTCACGAAGAACAAGCTGAAAAGTAACTAATTCGATACCATAAGTTTGGTAAGAGGGGACTCGGTAACACGGGACCCTCTTATCTTTACAATTTTTAATTTTAATATATTTTCATGTATTAATGTGACAGAGTTCACAGAAAGGAACTAACAATGTTCAACGTAAAAAAAGAAACTTTAAGAGATGCTAATGTATTCGCAGCTGGTTTAGCTTTAGGCACAGTAGGTGTAAAAGTATTAACTTCTAAAGATGCTCGCAAAGTATATGCTAACGTAGTAGCAGCAGGTCTTCGTGCAAAAGACAGCATCTTAAAAACAACTGAAAAATTACAAGCTTCCACAGGTAGCATCTTGGCTGAAGCACAAGAAATCAACGAAACTCGTGACGAAGAAGTGTTAACAGAAGGAAAATAATCCATGATGCAATTTAAAATGTTGCAACGCTTGTCCCGTCGTCTTCATGTACGCATTGAGGGACGTAAGTTTAATGACGCACAGGCTCAATATATCGAAGATACATTGATGGCCTGTGAAGCCATTAACAAAGCGAACTTCTACACTCGTTCTGGAGATATCATCATCCAACATACTGGTGATGAAAGTGCTGTGAAAGCTGCTTTATTCGGATTACAAGATTTGGATTTAGCCAATGCACCAGCATTGCATGAACTTTCACCACGCCTTGTAAACAAGCGTTATAAAGAAGAAATGATCGATAAAACATTGCTTTACATCGGTAAAAAAATCGTCCTACCAGCACCTATCGCAGCAGCGTGGTCCTGGTTCGACGGCATCAAGTTCATCGGTACAGCGATCAAAACATTGTGGCAACGCAAATTGACCGTAGAAGTATTAGATGGCGTAGCTATCGGTGCGGCATTGTTGCAAAAAGATTATCCTACAGCGGGCGCTGTGATGTACCTATTGGGTATCGGCGAAATCTTGGAAGAATGGACATTGCGTAAATCCGTGCTTAACCTTGCTGAAAGCATGTCCTTGAACGTAGACAAAGTTTGGGTTCTTGTAGACGGCGTAGAAGTAAGCAAACCTATCGGTGAAGTACAAGTGGGTGACGTAGTTGTGGTTCGCCAAGGTGAAGTAGTGCCATTGGATGGCCAAGTTGTAGATGGCGTAGTTCTTGTGAATGAAAGCTCCATGACTGGGGAACCTGAACCTGTTCGTCGTGATGCAGGTACATCTGTGTATGCAGGTACTGTTGTAGAAGAAGGTCAATGTTCCTTCGAAGTACGTACTACATCCAAACACACTCGTTTCGAGCAAATCGTAAACTTGATCGAAGAATCTGAACAAATGAAATCTGGTATGGAACAAAAAGCATATCGCATGGCAGATAAATTAGTACCAGTGAGTTTCTTAGGTGCTTTCGCAACCTTTGCCTTAACTCGCAACTTGATGAAAGCTTTATCTTTCGTCATGGTAGACTTCTCCTGCGCATTGAAATTGTCCATTCCATTGGCAGTGTTATCTGCTATGCAAGAAGCATCCAAACGTGGTATCACTGTAAAAGGTGGTAAATTCTTGGAACGCATCGCAGAAGCAGATATGATCGTTTTCGATAAAACAGGTACTTTGACAAAAGCAGAACCTGTATTCCAAGAAATCATTCCTTTCAATGGTAATGATGCAGATGAAATGTTGACATTAGCAGCTTGCTTGGAAGAGCACTTCCCTCATTCTATGGCGAAAGCTGTTGTGTCCGCAGCACAAGATCATCATTTACCACATAAAGAAATGCACTCCAAAGTAGAATATGTTGTGGCACACGGTATTGCGTCCAAAGTGGGTAACCGCAAAGTGCGCATCGGTAGCCATCACTTCATTTTTGAAGATGAAAAAACAACACTTCCAGCAGGAGAAGAAGCTAAATTTGAAAACCTTCCAGAAGGTTGTTCCTATTTATACCTAGCAATTTCTAACGTATTGGCAGCAGTTATCTGCATTAAAGACCCAGTACGTGAAGAGGCAAAAGACGTGATTCGCGATCTTCATAACTTAGGTATCAAAAAAATCGTTATGATGACTGGCGATAGCCGTAAAAATGCAGAGCGCGTAGCAGCGGAAATTGGTATTGATGAAGTACATGCAGAAGTGATGCCAACTGACAAAGCTGAATACGTTCGCAAAGCAAAAGAAGAAGGTTATACAGTGATGATGGTAGGGGACGGCATTAACGACTCCTTGGCATTGTCCGAAGCACATGTTGGTATTGGTATGAATGAAGGTGCTCCAATTGCACAAAAAATCGCCAATGTCACTGTGTCTAGCGATAACTTGACTGCTATTGTTGACTTACGTCGTATTTCCATGAAATTAATGGAACGTATTAAAATTAACTATAACTCCATCGTAGGCGTGAATGGTGGTCTTGTAGGATTGGGCGTGTTAGGTATAATGCCTCCTAGCTCCACTGCATGGATTCACAACTTGTTCACACTAGGCGTGGGCATGTATAGCATGACTCCATTATTGGAAAAACCTAAAACAACAAACGATGACTGCATCGAAGTAGAAGCAGTTGTAGCATAACACAGAAAAAGCATCCGTAAGGGTGCTTTTTTGTTTGTAAAATTGAAATGGTGGATGTATTTATAGGCTCTATAATAAATGTTGGGGCTACTCATATAAGAGTAGTCGCCAACATTCTTT
>CAUUJQ010000077.1:0-5757 GCA_963545445.1 uncultured Veillonella sp.
AATGAGGCACCCTGTTCAATTCTTCCAAGCTAGGTTTGGCGGTGCCAATGGCCAACCCTTTATAGATTTGGTACGCATCCCCAGATAACACAGGAGACTGTAATGTTTCCGCCATCTGCAAGGTCAGGGCTGTTTTCCCGACTGCGGTAGGTCCCAAAATAGTGATTAACTGGTTCATCTTACCTCCTTTCATAGATACCATAGGCAATGGAACTATATTTGCCACCTATCATCTGTATAGGTGGTAGATCTTTAAATACACGACTGCCTTTGCGTTCTTTAATGACCAACCGTTTCGATTTCTCCAAGGCCAGTTCTACAATCTCTGGTGTTACTTTAGATTCTAGTAAATGACCACGCCACTGCAGAAATTGCGGGCTTTCATAGACAGGGTTTTCAAACATTGGATCCAAATAGATTACATCATACCGATTAGGTTCTATCCGTTGCAGATACTCCTGATACTTACAAATGACTAATTGAATACGACGTAAGGCCTCGGTCACGCTTGGGTTTTTATGCTGAAAGTGTCGAAATCCATAATTTGTAATATAACCCAAAATAGGATGTCCTTCTATGGCTGTATGACGTGTTAAGTTTGGGCAACCATAGCTAATAACAGCACTATCTGAACCTAATCCAGCAGTACAATCTAAGACAGATGTGACCGTTTCATAGCCAATAGCTCGTAATAGATGGTCTATGTTGCCACGATCAATTTCTAACAAACGCAAATGTGCCATAGACAGATGAAATTGATGGGGTATCCCCTCTTTTGTGACAAAAGAAGGCCCTTCCTTAGTTACGACTAAGGCACCAGTGCAGTGATGTGTATCTAACAAGTCTTCCACCGACTGATGGTTACGTGGCACATAGGACATTTGCAAGAGTTGACTCAACTCCTTAGCCTGTTCAATAAGATATGCATTTGTCTTTGAACTTGTGCTAATGAGATACATATTAACTCCGTAAAAATAATTTTCCTAATTCGTCTGGTGTAAATTTAATAATCGTAGGTCGTCCATGAGGACACACATAAGGCTTTTCCGTTCTGAAAAGGTCTTGTAGTAAAGCATCAATTTGTACCAAGTTTAGATTATGCCCCGCTTTAATGGCTCCTCGACAGGAGGCATAAGCTAACATTTCATGGCGTAATTGGGATGCACTTGGACTTTGATGATCGTGCATATAGGAAAATACATATTGCAAAATCTCTGGGACTTTACTTTCAATGATATCCACAGGATGACCATCAATACGTAAGGAAGTAGGTCCCCCTTGGTCTACTTGGAATCCTAAGTCTAACAAAGCGTCTCTCTGCTCTTCCGCCAGTGTTAGTTCTTCCTCGCTCACGTCCATGTACATAGGCATTAATAATTCCTGCATAGGAATGGACTCGGACGATTTGCATAGCTTGTCATACCGCACGCGTTCGTGTGCTGCATGTTGATCGATAATGTATAAATCATCGCCTTTTTTCGCTAAAATATAGCAAGAGGCCACTTGCCCCATAGGCAGTAATCCATGATTGGCTATTGCTCGACCTGCACTAGAAGTATTCACAAAGTCTTGATGATTGTGAGTCTGTGATTCACCTTGCACAATATTTCCTTCTATAGGGGAACCCTCTGCACTTACGAACTCTGATGGTACACTTAAATCCTTATGTAAAGATTCTGTTCCAAGCTGGTTCATATAAGGTTCTACAGAACTAGGCACTAAATTAGGCCGTGATTCTCGGATAGCTCTGAACCTATCTTTATCTTCCTGTGTATAACTTTTAGGCACAAAGTTTTCATTCACATCCAGTGATTCGTTAAAGTTACTTTGTTCATAAACAGTGCGTTGTGGTACTGTATATCCCTTTTGACGAATAGTATCCACGAGGGCCTCTGTTTTTTCGCGCATCACCGTAAATCCTTGGGATCGTCCAGTGAACACCTTATCGTAGTCGATGGAGGTAGCAATGGTTTCTTCTTGATGGCTAGTCACGTGATGAGTTGGATGTTCTAAAGCTTGTAAAATACTGTTATACACAGCTTTAAAGACTGGTTTATCATCGGAGAATTTGACTTCGCTTTTTCGTGGATGTACATTGATATCTACCGTCCCTGGAGGAACCACAATTTGTAAGACCACTAACGGATAGCCACCTTTTGGCAATAGTGCGTGGTAAGCCGTATCGATAGCCTTGTAGATAGCTTTATCGGAAATAACACGTTGGTTCACGATAGTGGTCTGCCATTGACGGCTACTTTTAAGTACCGTCGGCTTGCTAACCACGCCTTCCACATAGATACCCTCTGCTTCATAGGCAATGGGAAATACATCTTCACTGACTTTAAATCCGTAGAGAGCTGCGATGGTATCCACCATCTTATGATTTCCCGGTGTCATGATGGTCACACGGGAATCCACCACACATTTAAATGCTATATGGGTATGACTAAGTGCCAATTTGCCTATCATATCTTGGATTTTATTAGCTTCTGTTCGTGTAGATTTTAAAAACTTTCTACGAGCAGGTGTGTTATAGAATAAATCTTTCACCTCAATGGTAGTCCCCACAGAGGTTCCACATGGATCGCAGTCTACCATGTGACCACCTTCGATATAAATCTGTGTGCCCATTGTATCCGTTTCTTGTCGGGTCCGTAAGGTAAATTTAGATACAGAAGCAATACTGGCAATGGCTTCACCACGGAAACCTAAGGAAGCAATGTCGTATAAATCGTCAGCACTGCGAATTTTACTCGTAGCATGGCGCAATACGGCTAGCCGTGCATCTACTTCGGACATACCGCACCCATTGTCAGTAATGCGCATGTATTCAATGCCGCCTTCTGCAATTTCAACTTCAATAGAAGTCGCCCCTGCATCGATAGCATTTTCTACTAACTCTTTAATGACAGATGCCGGGCGCTCTACCACTTCGCCAGCTGCAATCTGATTGATGGTCGTTTCATCTAGGACATGAATGGTTGGCATTACTTGCCACCTCCTTGTTTCGCCTCTTCTTGTAAACGATATAATTCACTAATGGCCTCAATGGGTGTCATACTCATAATATCTAGCTTCAGTAACTGATCGAGTACAGGTTGTGTAAATAAATCGCCACTACCACATAGAGGTCCTATAACATTGGGTTTTTCTTGTTTCTTAGGCACTGGTTCTGACACTACGTTTCCATCTTCCAAATGAGATAAAATCATGTTAGCTCGATCCAACACAGCCTTAGGCAGACCTGCCAATTTAGCTACATGAATACCATAACTGCGGTCTGCCCCACCTTTTACAATACGGCGCAAAAATAGCACATCATTGCCTTTATCTTTCACAGCTACCGTGTAGTTTTTCAGTTTACTATATTGCTCTTCTAGTTCAATCAACTCGTGATAATGAGTGGCGAATAAACTTTTACAGCGAATAGTTTCACAAATGTGTTCCACTACGGCACGAGCAATGCTAAGGCCATCAAATGTGGATGTACCACGGCCAATTTCATCGAGGATGACTAGACTGTTGCACGTCGCATGCTCTAGGATATAGGATACTTCTTTCATTTCCACCATGAAAGTACTTTGGCCAGTAGAGATATCATCACTAGCGCCGACCCGTGTAAAAATTCTATCCACAGGCGCAATAGTCGCTTCTCTAGCAGGAATAAAGGAGCCGATTTGAGCCATAATCATAAGCAATGCCACTTGACGCATGTAGGTTGATTTACCTGCCATATTAGGCCCTGTAATCAGGATAAATTCCTCTTCAGAATGGTTCAACACTACATCATTAGGAATGAACAATTCCTGTTTCAGCAATGTTTCAATCACTGGATGACGCCCATCTTTGATAGTAATAGAACCGTTTGTCACTATAGTCGGACATATATATTTGTTAGTGAAAGCCACTTCACCTAAGCTCAAGATAACGTCCAATTGTGCAATGCCACGGGCCGTTTCTTGGATCTCTTTAATATGCTCTTTAGCCATCAGGCGTAGATCTTGGTACAAAGAGTATTCCAACTTTTGAATCTGCTCTTTTGCGTTGAGCATTTTTATTTCAAATTCTTTTAATTCAGGAGTAATATAGCGTTCTGCATTGGTTAACGTTTGTTTACGTATAAAATAGTCTGGCACGAGGCCCACTTGCCCTTGGGATACTTCAAAATAATATCCAAATACTTTATTGTATCCTGTTTTAAGGCGAATCCCTGTAGCTTGTTTTGCCTCTTCTTCTAGGCGATGCAACCACTCCTGACTGTTGGTAGCCAAGGAACGTAATTCATCTAATTCTGTGCTGTATCCATCACGGATGACATGCCCATCTTTCAGCGCCAACGATGGTTGATCCACGATAGCACGTATCAATATATCGCACAGTTCATCATGGGTGTGAATCATGCTATGGCAGTCTTGTAGAATATTAGAGGTACAATGTTGCAAAGCCTCTTGAATCATCGGTAACACTCGCAAAGATTCCCGTAATGACGCAAAATCTCTAGGAGACACACTCCCCGTTTCTACACGGCTTAGAATACGTTCAAAATCATAGACAGAGGTCAATAAAGAACGTAGTTGACTACGCATGGTGGGGTGGTCGATAGACTCACCTATGCCCATTTGACGTCGCACAATGCGATGGATATCCATTAGGGGATGCTCAATCCACTGTTTCAACATGCGAGCCCCCATAGGGGTTAATGTCTTATCTAGTACATCTAGGAGCGTCCCTTTCTTAGACCCATCTCGAACATTTCTGGTAATCTCTAAATGGCGCAAACAAGATGTGTCCAAGATCATGCGGTCTCCCACAGATAATTGGTGTACATAATTGATGTGAGACGTATCTGTTTTAATGACGTCTTCCAAATAGAGAATGACATAGCCTAATGCTTCTAACACATCTTCTTCTAATAACCCAGCATCAGAAAAATGTTCACGACCTTTCAGACGAATGGAGTCCATACTTTCTGTAGGCGTGAACGGAGAGACTACCATGCCAGACATTTGGCGTTGGAAAAATTCTTGTGTACTATTGGATACTTCGTGACCACCTGCTAAGATGAGTTCTTTTGGTTGGTACATGGTGAAAGCATCAAATAAAGAACTTTCACTACCGCAATCCATGCGTTCCCAAATCACTTCACCAGTAGTGATATCTGCGAACAATACAATGCGCTGTCCCCCTGTTTCATAGGTCAAAGCTAAGAAGTTATTTTCCCCATCTTTCGTACCATTTTCACTGAGTACTGTACCAGGCGTGATGACACGAATGACATCACGTCTTACGATACCCTTTGCCTCTTTGGGATCTTCCACTTGTTCACAGATGGCGACCTTGTAGCCTTTACTGATGAGCCTTTCAATATAGGATTCCGCAGAATGGAAAGGAACGCCACACATAGGAGCTTTATCTTCTTCACCTGCATTGCGACCTGTTAAGGTTATATTCAATTCTCGTGATGCGGTGATAGCATCGTCGTAAAAAAGCTCGTAAAAGTCACCTAACCGAAAAAATAATAGTTCCTTTTCATAGCGAGCTTTAATACTAAAATACTGCTCCATCATAGGCGTTTGTTTCTTGCCCATCCTGCTAACTCCTTTCTATAGTACAGTGCCGTATAATACCCACGTTTGTCCTTTATCGATGCGAACATCGATAGTATCCCCAATGTTTAGGTTGTCCTGTTTTGGGAAAAGGACCATTTTATTGCCGGACGTACGACCGAACCACATGTTTTCATCAGTGCGTCTCGGT
>CAUUJQ010000078.1:0-5671 GCA_963545445.1 uncultured Veillonella sp.
TGAGGACGTTGTTAATTGGCTGCGTATATATGCAGAACAAATTTGAAAAATAATATGTTTGTCGCTAAGAGAAAACGACATCAAGAAAAATGAATAAAAGTGCTCGAATGAAACCAAATAATATTCTGGATTAATGATAAATTGGAAAGGAGTTTCTATGGCAATCGAGATTGGACAAGTTGGTATGGCTACGGTGGTAGTGGAAGCTAATAATACAGCGGAGTACATGGGTAGTGGTACCTTACCTGTGTTTGCTACGCCTGCGATGGTGGCATTGATGGAGAAAGCAGCCTATACAGGGATTCAAGGTGATTTAGGTGACGGTGAAGGATCTGTGGGGGTTCGCATGGAAACAAGTCATGAAGCGGCTAGCCCATTAGGTGCAACTATAACTGCAATGGCAACAGTAGTAGCAGTAGATGGTCGAAAAGTAACCTTTGAGGTAGTCGCTAAAGAAGGTGAAAAAGTCATCGGTCGTGGCACACATGAACGTTTTATTATTAATAATGAGAAGTTCATGTCAAAAATCGTCACTGGTTAAGTTATGTAGCCTGTGGCGTTTGTAACTAAATTA
The DNA here is from genome assembly GCA_963545445.1 of uncultured Veillonella sp. Lineage (GTDB taxonomy): Bacteria > Bacillota > Negativicutes > Veillonellales > Veillonellaceae > F0422. The sequence goes on from CAUUJQ010000078.1 coordinate 575, forward strand.
TATAAAGGGAAGAGCAGAGCATATTCCTTCGCAAACGGTATTTCATAATGTTTGCTCAGGAACACGCTCTGCTCTTCTTGTATTAGTATGATTTTGGTAGTAAGAAATGCCACAGGCTACTACACATAACGGCGTTCCTTATGTAAATAGTCAATGAAAACGCCTAACGGATGAGGTCTAGCCACTTCAACACGTTAGGCCATTTCATTTCATAGTATTCTGAGATGAGCCTAACGCCTTCGACACGTTATTGGCTCTCTTTTGTTATGTCTAGTATACCATACTTTCAAGGGTATGCCAAATTATTTGCGAGGGATGCGACGCAAGATGGGGATTAATAGCAAGGCTACTAAGATGCCGATGCCGCTAGTTAGGAACGAGGCTGGGAGTCTTGTTACGGCGGCGATGTAGCTATCCAGTACGACCCACCATGCTACGAAGTAACCAGCTGCTGTCCAAATGGCGCCCACGCACATGGCGAAGAGTACGCGCAAGGTAGATACGGAACGAACTGGTACAGATGGTCTCCAACCGACTGTTAGTAACCCCACGATTACGCCGGCTAATCCTTTGATCACGATGGAGAATACTGTGTATTGGGAATGGCCCATGATGAGGTCAAAGATACCAGAACCAATGGCGCCAGCTAGGCCCGCATAAAATCCGCCGAATACGGATGCCATCGAGAAGAGGGCGGCAGAACCTAGGTGCACCATAGCACCTGTTGGCAATGGTACTTTAATAGTCGTAAATACGATACATAGAGCGGATAATAATCCAATGTAGATGATATCTTTTGTTGTAGATTTTGAGTTAGTAGATGTAGGCGGGGTTGCTGACTGTGACGCTGTGGGATGACTAGTCTGAGTCGTATCAGCCTTTTTGTACCGAGATGTTGCTGAGTTAGTAGCTTGCGCTGTAGAATTATTTGTTTTATCGGTGTTCATGAAACCTCCTAATTATGGATTGGGAATGGAAATTAAACGATCTAATAGCAGTTCAAGGGCTAAGCCGTCACGCAAGGAACCGATTTTCTCCTGCGTAAATTTCACTGCCTCAGTGGTAAATTGTCCGGCAATACGAGATGCCTCTTCTGGATTATAGCCACGTAATACAAGGGCTGTCAAAATAGCTGTGAAAGTATCCCCTGTTCCATGGGCTTTCACTTGTACTAATGGATTGGATACCCAGGTGATGGTATCTGTGCTACCATGATAGACGGCGATGAGGGCGGAGTCCTCAGATGGTAAGCTAGATAGGACTACATATTCGGGTCCTTGTGCATGCAAACGACGACACATGTCGTAGATGACCTCTTCTGATTGTGGTGTAGGGTCATAGGGCATGTCTAAGAGGAAACAAGCCTCTGTGTAGTTCGGTTTAATGATGAAAGCCTTCGTAATGAGTTTACGCATTTCTTTTACCATTTCATCGTTGTAGATGGAATAGAGCTTGCCGTCATCTGCCATGGCAGGGTCCACCACAACTAGTTTATCTTTGCCGAATCGTTCGATGGCATCTTCTACGAGACGAATTTGCTCTGGCGATGCGAGGAAACCACTTTGGATAGCATCGAAAGTGATGTCGTTCTTGTTCCAACAGTTATAGAAACTTTCAAGGTGATCGGTGATGTCCACCAATTCAAAGTTAGGATATTCTAAATGATTGCAAAGTACTGCTGTGGGTAATGGGATGGGTTGGCACCGTAAAGCGCTCACCAAAGGGATGAAAACGGTTAATGAGCAGCGACCGACGGAGCTCATATCTTGTATGGATAATATAGTAGGTACGTGATTCATTGGGCACTCTCCTTTTGATATTCTAAGCATGCTATTAGTATACACTTTCACAGTGTCATACGTAAATACACAGAAATTATAAAAATGACAGGACAGATAGGTAAAAACTAGAAATTATTGTCATGTTAACGTATAATAAAGAGATACATAACAATAGTTTGGAGAATGAATATGAGTGTTTTAACTGTAACCAATGTAACCCATGGATTTGGGGCAAGACAAATATTAGATGATGCATCCTTCCGTTTACTGAAAGGGGAACACGTAGGCCTCATCGGTGCCAACGGTGAAGGAAAGTCCACCTTTTTAAATATCATTACTGGTCATTTGATGCCCGATGAAGGTAAGGTGGAATGGTCCAACCAAGTGACGGTAGGGTATTTAGATCAGCACAGTGTCTTAGAGAAAGGGATGACCATTCGTGATGTACTGCGAGGGGCCTTCGATTCTCTCTATGTCATAGAGCAACAATTGCAAGATGCCTATTTAGAGATGGGCGATTGTTCTGATGATAGAATGAGTGAGCTTATGGAACTTACTGGCGAATGGCAAGAGCTGTTAGAGCAACGTGGGTTCTATGAAATCGATGCCACCATAGAACGAACTGCCCAAGGCTTAGGTTTGATGGACATCGGTCTAGATCGTGATGTGATGGATTTGAGCGGCGGCCAACGGACGAAGGTGTTGCTCACCAAATTGTTATTGGAGCAACCCACGATTTTATTGTTGGACGAACCGACGAACTACTTAGACGTGGACCATATTAAATGGTTGCAAAACTATTTGCAAAATTATGAAAATGCCTTTATCTTAATCTCTCATGATGTGGAGTTCTTAAACTCTGTGGTGAATGTCATTTACCATATTGAGCAAGCGCAATTAACTCGCTACACCGGTGATTATTACCAATTCTTAGCGGCCTACGAAGTGAAAAAACAACAAGCATTGCGTGCTTACGAGCGGCAACAGCAAGAAGTGACAGATATGAAGGATTTCATTCAGCGCAATAAAGCTCGTGTGGCGACCCGTGGTATGGCGAACTCCAGAGCGAAGCGCTTAGAAAAAATGGAAATTCTAGAGAAACCACAAGAGAAGATAAAACCATCTTTTGGATTTAAAGAGGGGCGTACGCCGAGTCGTTTCATTGTGGATGCGAAGGAACTTGTCTTAGGCTATGATGAGCCGTTGACACGACCTGTGGAAGTGGTCATCGAGCGTGGCAAGAAAATTGCGATCCAAGGCGTAAATGGCTTGGGAAAAACAACCTTATTAAAAACCTTATTAGGCATGATTCCGGCTCTATCTGGACAGATAGAAAAAGGAGAGTTTTTACAAATTGGTTACTTTGCCCAAGAAGATAGCCGAGATAACTCGAAAACTGCTTTAGACTACATTTGGGATGCCTATCCGTCTTTGACAAATTCTGAGGTGCGTGCAGCTCTCGCTCGTTGTGGTTTGACGAATGAACATATTACAAGTCAAATGCGTGTTTTGTCGGGCGGTGAAAATGCAAAAGTTCGTCTTTGTAAATTGATGCAAGAGTCTTATAATGTACTTGTATTAGACGAACCGACGAACCATTTAGATGTGGATGCAAAAGCAGAATTGGCGCGGGCATTGCAGGCTTTCAAAGGGACGATTGTTCTCGTCTGCCATGAACCAGAATTTTACGAATCTTGGGTGACCGATATTTGGACCATCGAAGATTGGACTACGAAAATTATTTAGGAGATGACTATGAACGAACAAGCTCTAGACGGTGTGCGCCAATTATTAGAGGGCCTTGGTATCGACCTGGAAGCACAGGGGATGACAGATACGCCGAAGCGTGTGGCCACGTTATTTGAAAGCTTGTTTTCTGGACGTAACAGCACGGGCAAAGAGGCTCTAGGTGATGTGTATCCGACGGAACATACGGGCCTTGTATCGGTGAATCACATTCCTTTTTATTCCATATGTGAACATCATTTGATGCCGTTCTATGGGAAAGTGCACATTGTGTATCAGCCGCGGGATGGCAAAGTATTTGGCTTAGGTCGTTTGAAGGCCTTAGTGGATGTCTTTGCGAAGCGCCCACAATTACAAGAGCGATTCACCCATGACATTGCCACATCCTTAGTGGAAGACGGCCATGTGTTGGGCGCTATGGTAATGGTGGAAGCCACTCATTTATGCATGCTCATGAAAGGCGAAGTAGCACAAGAAACAGTGGCGAAAACGATAGTCTCCACTGGTATATTAGAGCCCATTGGAACATTACGGGAGGAAGCATTGGTGTTATTAGGAGGTAACGATCATGTTTAAGTACCGCAAGTATAACTGGCAAGATGGTAAACAATTAGAGTTAAAAGACCGTACATTGATTATGGGGATTTTAAATGGAACACCCGATTCTTTTTCTGATGGCGGTCGTTACAATACTTCTGACACAGCCGTAGCCCATGCGAAAGAGATGATTGCGCAGGGTGCAGATATCATCGATGTAGGTGTCGAATCGACACGTCCAGGGCATACACAAATTTCTGTGGCGGAAGAAATTGAGCGCATGAAAGACATTCTATTGCCAGTCTTAGATGTGTCTACAGTACCTGTATCGGTGGATACATACCGTGCAGAAACAGCTGATTTTGCCTTATCCCATGGGGCTCATATTTTAAACGATATTTGGGGTTTAAAATATGACAAAGATATGGCGTCAGTAGCTGCGAAATACGATGTGCCTGTCATTATCATGCACAATCAAAATACTACAGACTATGATGATATCATCGACGATATGAAAGCCTTCTTTTTCTCCTCAGTGGACCTAGCTTTGAAAGAAGGGGTAAAACCGCAGAATATTTGGCTTGACCCAGGCATTGGTTTTGGTAAAGATTATGCCCAAAATGTGGAAGTCATCCAACGATTAGGGGAAATTACTGTCTATGAGTATCCTGTGTTGTTAGCGCCTAGTCGTAAGCGCTTCATTGGTACCATTTTAAATGAATTGCCACCGGAAGAGCGCGATGAAGGTACTGTAGCCACTTGTATTACAGGTATGATTCAAGGCGTAGATATGGTGCGTGTTCACAATGTGGGAATGCATAAGCGGGCTATCACGGTGGCAGATGTACTATTACGAGGTGAGTAATGGACAGAATTAACTTGCGAAATATGGCATTTTACGGATACCATGGGAACTTACCAAGTGAAAATGAAATAGGACAGCGGTTCTTTGTAGATATTTCCCTTGCATTAGATCTATCCAAAGCGGGTCAATCGGATCAATTAGAAGACTCCATTAATTATGCGCACATCT
>CAUUJQ010000079.1:0-5647 GCA_963545445.1 uncultured Veillonella sp.
ACATACACATTGACATTGATGACAATCGTAGCGTGCATCTTCGTACCTATCGTATTAGTGTACCAAGCATGGGCATACTACTATTTCCGTCATCGTGTATCACAAGATGACTTACACTATTAATCCGTAGTGATTATGAAAGGGGCGTGGTTTCACGTCCCTTTTCTTGTCTACTAGGAAGTGATGGGTAATGATTCTGAAAGGAGATTTTATGTTTCATTCCTTTGCGTGGCAATTAGTCAAATTGCATCCCCGGTCCTATGGAGGCCTCTTACTGTTGACCTTACTAGAAACCTTAGCAACCTTAGGTCAAGCCTATGCCTTTGCCCGCATCATTGATGACTTAGTCGTGCATGGTGAAAGTCTATCCTACGGACTCATAGCTCTATTAGTGGCGATGATTCTTCTGCGTGTGGCCTCTTCCCATGGCGAGCAGTACCTACGAGACCATATTGCTAGCGCTGTGCATGAAGATTTGCGGAACCGAGTCTTGCATCATATGATAGCCCAAGGTGTTCGCCAATCCGAGAGCGCTGGCTCAGTGACACATATATTGACAGATGGCTTAGACCACGTGGATGCGTATATGAGTCAATACATTCCGCAAGCGCTCTATGCGGTCTTGATTCCTTTAGTCATTTCCATTGCCATCATTGGTTCTGTGTCTTGGATTGGATGGATTTTATTAGTAACCTACCCTTTAATACCTTTCTTTATGATTCTCATCGGTAAGGAAGCGGATAGATTAAACAAAAAACAATGGGACCGTATGCAGTTCTTAGGGGGACACTTCCTCGATGTCTTGCAAGGATTGACAACACTGAAAGTATTTGGACGCGCCAAGGAACAAGTACATGTGATCGGCCGATTGTCTGGGGAGTTTCGAGATGCTACGTTAAAAGTATTGCGAGTTGCCTTTTTGTCCGCCTTAGTATTGGAGTTAATCGGTACTATTAGTACCGCCATGATTGCGGTGTATCTAGGCGTTTCTTTGGTCTATGGAGAAGTGGAGTTTTTACCATCCTTTTTTATTCTTTTATTAGCACCAGACTTTTACGCGCCTTTGCGCCAACTAGGGGCGGCCTTTCACACCGGTTTGTCTGGTAAGGTGAGTCTTACTGCGGTACAAGACTATTTAGTCTCCGGTGTTGAAGTGGCCCATACAGGACAGGTACAGTTAGAGGCGCCTATACAACGTATTGACTTTCATCAAGTGGCCTATCAATATGAAGCGGACCATGTGGGATTAGAAACTTTCACAGGTGCTATGGAACGAGGCCATTCCTATATGCTGGTTGGTGAAAGTGGAGCTGGCAAAACGACTATATCCAATGTGCTTATGCAATTGCTAACGCCTACAGAAGGGCAAGTGACGGTAGATGGGCATGACCTGCAAACATTAAGCAGTGAATGGTATCATAAGCAAATTGCGTACCTTAGCCAAACACCGTACATCATGAGTGGTACCTTGCGTGAAAATTTGCAGTTTGGATTAGAGGTGGCAGACGATGTGTTATGGGATGTATTGACACAAGTACAGTTAGCGGAGTTTGTCAGAACCTTACCAGGCGGATTAGATACGATCATCGGTGAGCAAGGGTACGGATTATCCGGGGGACAGCGTCAGCGATTGGCATTGGGACGGACCCTATTGAGACCGGCGCAAATTGTGATTCTAGATGAAGTGACGGCCCATTTAGATGTGGAAACGGAGCACCTCATTATGGAAGTGTTGCGTGAGTATAGCCGTGACAAAATTGTTCTCTATGTGGGCCATCGTGTGCAGACAATGAAGTATGTAGATACACTGTTTGTTATGCGTGAAGGGCGCCTGGTTGAAACGGGCAGTTACAGTGACTTAATGGGTCAGAATGGATATTTTACGTCCTTGGTGAATACCTATAGCAATCCGGTGATGCGGAAACTAGCAGAGAAAGAAAGAAGTCTAGGGACACTGGCCGAGGAAGTAAGGCATCTATCGGTACCAACGAGAATAGATAGGCTAAATGGTTCTGTGGATGTAGGACATATAGAGATATCAGCAAGAATAGATGAGTCGAATGTTTCTGTGGGAGCCAATCAAGAATTGAATCTAATGCATAGCACTAAGTCTGAATCGTATGATACGTTGAGTTTCCCACAGGAAGGAAGGATAACTAGTATAGAAGTAGATTCGATGAGTAAGTCGCAAGGTACAAAAGGAAATGCAACAGAACCGAATATCCGCAGAGGCCTACTGGCACTGTGGAACTTGCTATCCCGTCATCGGGCGTTGCTAGTCGGTAGTGTGCTCTTTGCCATGAGTACGGTGCTTATGAATATAGGATTACTCACGACCTCCACATGGTTGATCACAAAGGCATCGGAGCACCCTGTATTAGTGGTGCTTAGCTTGGCTATCGTGGGAGTGCGTTTCTTTGGGATAAGCCGTGCCATTTGTCGCTATGGGGAGCGCTATATATCACACTCTATGGCATTTCAAGGATTATATGAACTGCGGGTAGCTTTTTTTAAACGATTAGAACCATTAGTGCCACGTATCTTTCAGTCTATGAAAATGGGGGACTTACTAGGGCGAATTATGGCAGACATTGAGACATTGCAGTTCTTTTATTTACGCACCTTAGTGCCTAGCTTATCGTTCCTAGGCATCACTGCCCTAGGATGTATCTTGGCTTATCAAGTACATTTTATGTTGGCAATGGTGATGCTTTTATACAGTATCCTCGTGGGGATGGTGCTACCGGGAGTCATTACCTATGTGTTACGGCGCGTGCCACCGATGCGACTAGAAACAAGAGGCCGTATGAAAGAAAGTCTCATCGAATCTATCCACGGCGTAGTAGATATTATCATGAGTCATCAGGAAATGCGCTTTGTGCAGGCTATGAAAGCATCCTTTGCAACCTTTGATACCTGGCAAGGCTTATGGAAACGTGGGGTTCGATGGAATCAGACCATCATTTTAGGATTAGCCCAATCTGCCTTGCTTGTAGGCGTTGTGGTGGGTCTATGGACCCTTGAAGGTACTTCCTACGGACCTTTGTGGGTGGCGGTCATTGCCATAGGCTTGCAGTCCTATTTTGAGGCCTTACAGCCGATGACAGAAGCATCCTTGCATGGCTATGAAAGTGCCCTAGCTATGGAACGGTTGGAGCAGTTGGAAAGACCTGCGGGGCATCGTATAAATGCGAACACAAATATTGTGCAGAGATGTTTGACTGATGGCAAAGTAATGGGCAACACCTTACAACAGACACAAGATGTAGATCTGACAGAGTATGGTACAGCAAACGGGGCAATGGGCGAGAGGGAAACCCCGATGATTCGTATGGAATCTCTATCCTTTGCCTATGACATAGTGCCTGTATATAAGAACCTAAACGTGTCCATCCAAACAGGAGAACAGGTAGCCATTGTAGGTCCTAGTGGGTCTGGTAAAAGTACTTTATTTGCCTTATTACAACGATGGTATGACTATAGCGGTACCATCTCAATAGAGGGTGTGGATACGCGGACACTTTCAGAGGAAACATTGCAATCCTACATGGCATACGCTACGCAGGATATCTATGTATTCCACGCCACCATCGGGGATAACATTCGATTGGCTAAGCCAAGTGCGACGGATGATGAAATTTGGCAAGCCTTGGAAGCGGTGCAATTAGCAGACTGGGTACGGACATTGCCAAAAGGGTTGCGCACTCTAGTGGGCCAAGGTGGTATGGGCCTCAGTGGAGGACAACAACAACGGCTAGGCATGGCACGCTTGTACTTACGCGATGCGCAGATCTTGCTCTTGGATGAGCCGTTGGAAGGATTAGACCAAGTGACTCGCCACCTGGTGCAAGATCAACTTCGCACCTTGTTCCAAGGGAAGACCGTGTTGTACATTACACATCATATCGAACAATTGCATGAGATGGACCGCATTCTGTTCCTAGAACAAGGACGTATTGTGGAAAGTGGCACCTATGAAAGCCTACTAGCACTACAAGGACGATTCTACGAATACCATCGATTGAGTATGGAACGGATCTAGAATGATGACGGCCTTGTACTAGATAAGGTAGATATACATGTTAGATAATTGTGCTAGATACACATGCTAGATATACATGTTAGATAAACATGCTAGATAAACATGCTAGACATACATGTTAGACATACATGTTAGACATACATGTTAGACATACATATTAGATGTATTGACATGTTACCTATATACAATGAAAGTGTATCACTTAGATTCGATAACCTACTAGATAGGAGATATATATGGGACCATTAGTTACAAAGCTGTTGAAATTAGCCAATGCTGTAACTACACAAACACATATAGAACGACCGCGATTACCAGAGTCTCTAGAAGAAGGGAATGCGTTGTACGATCATCGCATGTTGTCCATTGAAGAAGAAGCGGTGAATCGCAAGATGCGGTCTGTGGTGCGCAACCATTGGTTCTTTCATTCCATCATTTTTGAATTTGAACCGAATAACAAGGTGTTTATGAATGTCATCACCAAGCTAGGGAATGTGATCAATGTGGAGTTTGACATCGATGATATTTGGTTTGATGACTATACGTCGACGATACAGCTCAAATTGGATGTAGCTAACGTGGATATGGGTGGGCTATTCTTGAACGTGATTACTCATATTCTTGGCAACTGGAGCTTACATGTATTGGGGATGTTCTTTAATCCTTTTAGCATTGGTGGAGATACGTCATCTATGCGATTGGAAAAGAAAGGAATCATTCGCTTTGATTTATCGCCCCATAGCCCTGTGCGGGAGTTTATTCCTTGGCCACAACGACCGAAGGAAAGTGTGGGGCCTGTCCTATTGACGGCGATTAAGTCCGGCCAGTCTGTGCTACAAGTGGAGTATTATGCTTTTCATCAGAAATTGGAGACCTATTCTGCGCCAGAGATGCCAGTGAAAACAAATTGGGTTCGTTCCATTGATATGGCAGCGGCCTTGTTAATGCCTATAGGGGTATGGGTAAGCTTTATTATCTTGAACCATTATTTGCCTCATGAAGAACTAAAGGATTTTTCATTCTCTACGTATTTCTTTATTTCTTTAAGTATTTTGCTATTCAGTTTTATCGTCATGAATATTCCTCGCTACATTTATATGTATTTTGAAACAAGGAAAAAATGGCAGTCTGTATTTGTAAGCAATAATATTAAGATACAAATGCGACGATTGCAACGACGGATTGCGATGCAGAAACAAGCCTTGGAAAATGATAGAAATGTGGTGAAACGGCAAGAGCACATCGTAGAAATGTTGATGCAAATACGGGATAAGCGATTCTTGGCACATCGGTTGAAAGTGGCCGATGAAGATCGGGATCGGAAGCAGAAAGTGAAGTTTATCATAGCGTATGTGTTGTGTACGTTTCTCGAATGGATGCTCCTTATACACTGAGCACTGATGCGGTGAAGAGTGTTTAGTTGGGGGGATATGGCTCTGTAAAAAATATGCTGTCGCAAATTATTTTTTACAGAGTCATATCCCCCCCTTGTTTGCTCTTCAATGCAGTCAGTGCTCGGGTTGGCGTCGCAGTGAAATGCTGTCGCAAATTATTTTTTACAGAGTCATATCCCCCCCTTGTTTGCTCTTCAATGCAGTCAGTGCT
>CAUUJQ010000080.1:0-5641 GCA_963545445.1 uncultured Veillonella sp.
GTATCTGCTTGTGGTATAATCTAATTAAGAATGAAAGCGAGGCATTGTATGCGTATTAAATCATTCGACGAACTGACCATTCAGGACAATTTCATCTTTCAGAAAGTTATGTTAAAGAAATCGATTTGTAAAGCTGTTTTGGAACGGTTATTAGACATTTCAATTAAAGACATCGTCTACATCCAGGAGGAGAAAACGCTGGATGTGAGTTTGGAAACGAAAAGCATTCGTTTAGATGTATTTGTAAACGATGACAAAGGTACTGTGTTCAACATCGAAATGCAAACCAGCAAGGACATGGAAGAACTGGTGAAGCGCACACGGTTTTACCAAAGTATTTTGGACATGTATCATCTACAAAAAGGACAGAAATACATGACCTTGAATGATTCCTATATTATTTTCATTTGTACATTTCCTGTTTTTACCGGACATCGTCATAAGTACACGTTCAAGAATCTTTGTATAGAGGAACATGATATCTTCTTAAACGATGGGGCTACGAAATTATTTTTAAGTACAAAAGGCACAAAGAACGACGTGTCGAAGCCTTTACAACGATTTCTGGAATACGTGGATGGTCATGCTGCCACAGATGATTTATTACGAGACATTGAAAGTGCCGTAGACGAGGCAAAACATTGTAAAGCTTGGAGGGAGGAATATACCATGCTATCCATGGATCATTATACATATTGGAAAGAAGGCGTCGCCGAGGGAATGCAACAAGGAATGGAGCAAGGGCTAAAACAAGGATTAGCCCAAGGACTAGAGCAAGGGTTACATCAAGGCCTTACTGAGGGTATCATGAGAAATAAAACTGAAGTAACCCTACAGATGTTACGTAAAGAGGTATCATTGGAATTCATCGCTGAAGTCACTAACTTAACAATAGAGCAAATCACTGCAATAGGGAAAGAACACGAATTGCTTTAAGCACTTCCCAATCGTAGCTATATCCCTTGAGGAACGCCATTACGTGTAGTAGCCTTGTGGCATTCCTTACTATCTAACTCACACAAAACGCAAAAGACCGCAACATGCTCCTGAACAAACCTACCGTAGGATCAGTTTGAGAAGGAGTATGTTGCGGTCTTTCCTTTGCCCTATTCAGTTAAAACGCCACAGGCTACATAGCGAAACAAGTGACGACTTATTTGGCTTCCACAGCAGCAATCGCGCAAAGGTCAACGATATCGCTTACGGAGCAACCACGGCTAAGGTCATGGATTGGTTTTGCCAAACCTTGGATGATTGGTCCAATGGCAGTAGCGCCAGCAAAGCGTTGTACTAATTTGTAACCAATATTCGCAGCTTGTAAATCAGGGAAAATCAAGATGTTAGCTTTACCAGCTACCTTGGATCCTGGAGCTTTACGTTCTGCTACGGATGGAACGATGGATGCATCTAATTGCAATTCGCCGTCGAATGCGAAGTCTACATTACGACCTTTCAAGTCTTCTACAGCTGCTACCACTTTATCAACTTCTGGAGAGGAAGCAGATCCTTTTGTGGAGAAGGACAAGAAAGATACGCGAGGCTCTTTCATACCTGCTACGGAGCGAGCTTTACCAACACTGGACTCAGCAATATCAGCCAATTGTTCAGATGTTGGGTTAGGGATAACGCCGCAATCGGAGAAGATCAATAGGCCGTCATCGCCATATTCTTTTTTATCAGTGATCACAAGCATAGAGCTGGATACAGTTTTCAAACCAGCTTGTGTACCTACTACTTGGATAGCTGCGCGAAGTACATTTGCTGTAGGGCTAGCAGAACCTGCTACCATGCCGTCAGCCAAACCTAAACGAACTAACATAGCACCGAAGAACAATGCATCGCCAGTCATAGTAGCGTGTGCTTTTTCAGGTGTCATACCTTTTTTCGCGCGCAATTCTACAAATGTATCTACCATTTTGTTTAATTCGCCGAATGTAGCTGGGTTGATGATTTCAGCACCTTCCAAAGATACACCCGCTGCTGTTGCTGCCGCTTGAATTTTATCTTCTGCACCAACCAATACAGGCACGCAGAAACCTTCTTTCAAAATCGCAGCCGCTGCTTCGATTACACGGCTATCTTCGAACTCTGGCAATACAATTTTTTTACCCAAGCCTTTCGCTTGCTCTTTTAAACTTTGAATTAAATCCATGGTATGTCCTCCTTTTAAGACCCATTTCGATATATCTAAGCCTTATTATACTATAACTATTTTTGATGTTCAAACCGCTTCATATAGTTATGCTGAAAGTATAGTATCCACTTCATTCATACTAAAACTGTTTCGGTATAAACCCAAAATGCTGCAAGGCTTTATAAATCCCATCATCATGACAGGATGCTGTGACATAGTCAGCTTTTTCTTTCAGTGCATCACGACCATTCCCCATGGCAATATTCAGCCAATCTGGTCGGAACATAGATAGGTCATTATACCCATCCCCAAAAACAATGACGTCTTGGTAGGATGCGCCAAAACTATCCATCATTTTCCGAATCCCATAAGCTTTGTCCATCGGTTCAAACAAAATGCATCCTTCTCCATAGCGAATTAAATCCTTCGTCATATGTACAATGCCACGGCGCTGTTCCTCTTCTTCTGTAATGAATGCATAGACCTTGTAAAAGTGTTCAATATCCTCAGGTACCAGGTCTGGTACGACTTCATTTTTTATCTTCTCCCACTTCGGATCCCATGCTAGGACACTTTCATAAGGAGTAATCCGCACAAATTCATTTTTATGGGTCACACCCCAAGGTACATTATGGTTCGTTAAATACTTAAGATACTGTACGCAGCGTTCTCGATCCATGCCCTGCATCCATTGTACTTCGTAATCTTCTGTAATACTGTAACCCCCATCAGCCACGAAGTTCGGCGTCTTCGCCATCTTGGCAAAGCGCATAGCATCGGCCTGTAAACGGCCTGTGGCAAGCGCCACGTGATGCCCTTTGTCCTGCAAATAATCCAAGGAGTACTGCGCACTTTCAGGAATCACCCCATCTGGCCAGACCGCTAGGGTATTATCGATATCAAAGAAAAAATATTTCTTGCCCATCTGGTCCTCCTCAGCGCAATTGCTGTTTCTCATCCCACCCATTCATTAATTGAAAGCGATCTTTCTGCTCCACATGAGGGTATTTCTCATGGTCTACCTCGCTGGCGAACATCACCAAAGGTCTCACGAAGGTTTTGCGTTCTCCGTAAAGCTGTTGGTACACCACATAAGGCTCATCCGTCTCGGAATGGATGGCAATGTCGATGACATAGTATAACATGCCTTTAAAATGACGATATAAACCGCCTACCACAATCTCTTGCATAGTCATCGTCCTTTCTGGTAACGATTATTTACCTAGCTGTTTCGTGGTCTCTGTCACAGAGTACCACACAAGTTCATTCATATAATAGCGAAGCTCTTCGCTCTTCACATATTTCGCATTACTCTCTGATGCACTTGCAATGGCTGTAGCAATATCTTCACCTGTTAAAGCATTGCCTTTTGACTGAATCGCTTGCTCTACATTAGCTAGGATATCGTGGCGTAAGTCTTTCAATACATACCACGCATAGCTACCTTTTTCCGTTGTTTCTTTACCTGCCAATGCAGCTGCTTCTTCGTGGCGATTAGAACGATCTAATTGATTGTCTCCATGCCAGTTGTGAATGCGTTTAAAGAATCGCAAGCGCTTTGTAAGTTTTGTGTCCAAAACAGATAGCACTTGGGCTCCGTCATAGACAGTCACTTTGTCTTGACCCTTTTTCTGCAACGCTGTCAATAACTCGTCCATCGTAATGCCATGGATTGGTTTTGCTGTAATCTGTGACACTACCGCTGTAGGAACCACAGAATCGCTACCTTTCACAGACTTAGCTAACTCGTCTAATGTCATACCTTGCATAGATGTACTCTTCATCTCTACCATCGGTTGTTCTCCATCAATGGTACGAACTAATCCATCGATAGCTGCTTGTGTTTCTGGCATAGTCGCTAATAGATGATACCCCTTCGCTACTTCCGTCACCTCAGATGGATGTTGACGAGCGAAAATATCTTCACTCATACCAAAACTTGTACCTACTGTCAGCAATAATGCTGTTGATACTACTAAACGTTTCAAAATTATATCTCCTATATAACTTACTTAATCATATTCTACTCAATCTATCTTTTATTATATCACACCTTATAGGTTTAAAGGAGCCACAACATTCCCTAAAGGTCTGTTATGGCTCCTTTTCTATCGAGCATGTACCACATACTCTACACTAGAGTATCTTATTTTAATACATGATCTAGTTCTTTATTAGTTTCTTTTGCTGTTTGTTTTGCAGTGTACCAAACTAATTCGTTAATGTAAAAACGAAGTTCTTCACTATTGACAGTTAACGCATTTTTTTCCGCAGCTTGTTCCATAGCTTTTACAATATCTTCGCCACGTGTGTCTTCACCTTTTTGGTCGAACACAGCTTTTACATTATCCAATGCATCTTGACGGACAGCGCGCAATACATTCCAGCCATAGCTATTGCTATAACCATTCACTGCTTCTTTCGCATGTTTATTATGTTTATTCAAGAATACTTGGTAATTAGCAGTATGTTCGTATTTGTTGTCTCCATTCCAGTTATGAGCACGTTTAAAGAACTCCACACGATTTGTCAAATTACGATCTAGTACACGCAAGAACTCATGGTTCACATCATGTTCTGCATAGCGATGTTGACGATCTGTCAAACGCTCACCACGTTCATGACGATACACTAAGTCTTTGTGTACTTCGTACACACGCTCTAAGGTAACGCCCAATTCTTCTAAAGCTTCCACTGTTTCCGGTGTTGTTACTTGAATCTCATAGCCTACTGCTGGTGTTACGATATGAGCTGGATTCTTTTGATCGAACAACGTATCTCCCATCGCAAAGCCAGACGTTGCTGTTGCTAACAACGCTGCTGTTAATACTAATTTCTTCACGGTTCTATCTCCTATCTACTATACAGATTCATTTCTATCATTACATACATCTACCGTTTATTATACAACAAGTATAGTCACGTATACAATATTAAATCGATTCAATACCCATGGTAGGTCCTGTGAAAGCAAGTGCTTTCACAGGTTCTACGCATAGGAACATTGATCAATTATCCTTTTTTAATGTATTGAAGTACTTCTGCCAATTGTGCTTTTAATGTGTTAATTTCATCTTTTTGCATTTGGTTTTGTGCTTCTAAGGCAGATACTTTGTCTTGTAATGTATAAGACGCACTGATAGGGCCTTGACGGAATGTATCTTTCACAGCAGTTTCATCTGCACGAGCGCCGAATTTCCAACTCACACCTGCGTTCGCCATCAATTCATCTCCACGGCTACCAATGGCTGCACCCATATGGAATAATGTGGACTCATTTTTATAATGAGCAATACCCAATGCTAAGGCACCTTCACCTTTGTATGTACCAACACCTGCCATGATTGTTGTAGGTTCCAATGGATCATATTGTAAGTGACGTAAACCAGCCATTGCTGCCGCTTGTGCACCCATGCGGTTCATACGATTATTTACATTCACCACCATATTGGATACACCTTTCAACTGAGATACGTTAACCGCATCTGTATCAAGGACACCTGGTGC
>CAUUJQ010000081.1:0-5608 GCA_963545445.1 uncultured Veillonella sp.
ATGTGTATAACTATATCCACAGGTACTAACATGTGTACAACATATCTGTCACAACGAGTCACACTAGGAGCTACCAAGGCTATTCGTATTGATAATGCAAAATTGATATGATACGCATTTTAGTAATACCTATTTCCAAAAATGCATACCTTGTCTATTTGATTTTGCAAGTAAAATTTTCATATAATATCCAAATCGTGTAATTTTCAGGATATTTATGGATTATATATGGTTACTCTCCATCTCTAGATGATCTATGAAACTCTAGAATCGGCTCCCAAGTAGTCCCATGTATCTGTCCTTCATCAGTAACTCCTTCCACTCTATCCATATAGGTAGCTTGTGCCGAAATAGGGTCTTCCTTGGCTACTACTTTTCGATAGGATCCATCGGCGCGCATAATATGGGCTTTTTGGTTGTCTTGTAAATAGGTCTGTAGTATATGCCCTAATTGCTCTTGTAAAGCAATATCTTCCACAGGTACCATGAGCTCCACACGATCGTTTAAATTCCTTGGCATCCAGTCCGCACTAGAAATAAAGTACGGGCTATCACTGTGATTTTTAAAGTACATAATGCGATGATGTTCCAAGAAACGACCGACCACAGAACGTACTGTAATCCGATCGCTAATACCCTCTATCCCTGGTCGCAAGGTGCAGATACCACGGACGATTAATTCTATCTTGACACCTTTTCCCGACGCTTCATAGAGTTTGGCTATAATATCTTTATCTAACAAGGAGTTCATCTTTGCAATGATATGACCCTCTTTGCCCGCTTCTACAGCCTGAATCTCTCCATCGATCAAGTCCATCAAGGACTGGCGCAATGTCAAAGGTGCCACAATAAGTCGTTGCCATTGTTGGCTCTCCGCATAACCGGAAATGGTGTTAAAGAACAAGGAACTATCGTCTGCATACGTATCTCGACAGGTCAAGAGCCCACAATCTGTATAATATTTTGCCGTTTTACCATTGTAATTGCCGGTAGCAAAATGCATATACCGACGTAGTACATCCCCTTCTTTTCGCACTACCATAGTAATTTTAGAATGCGTTTTAAGGCCCCGTAATCCGTAGATAACATGACATCCTGCTTTTTCTAAGCGCCGTGCCATGATAATATTGTTCTCTTCATCAAAACGAGCTTTTACTTCCATCAGTACCGTTACTTGTTTGCCTAGCTCTGCAGCTTTCACCAAAGATGCTACGATAGGAGAATCCCCGCTCACGCGGTATAAAGTTTGCTTGATGGCCAATACATCGGGATCTAAGGCAGCTCGAGCGATGAATTCTTCCACTACGGAAAAGGAATCAAAGGGATGATGCAAGAGGCGGTCTTGTTCTCGAATGTAATCAAAGATGGCATGAGTACCCTTTTCGTGAACACAAAGTAGTTCCTTTGGACTAAATGGAGCATACCGTAGATGATCATAACCAGACACATTGCAAAAGTCCCCAAAGGAAGATAAATCTAGCACACCTTCGGCAATATACACAGCCTCTTTTTTAGCCTGCAAGCCTTGTAAGATAAATTCCAATAATTGTGGGTCATACTGTTCACATACTTCTACGCGCACCACTTCACCACGGCGACGTCGTCGCAAGGATTTTTCGATTTCTCGCAATAGATCCGTTGCTTCTTCTTCAATATCTAAATCGGCATCACGTGTGACACGGAATGTGGTAAAGGAATCGATGTGATGACCTACGAAGAAATCTTCACAATAATAGTTGATGACATCTTCTAGCATGACGAAGTGGCGATGTACATCATTGGGCACTTCTATAATGCGATTCAATACAGATGGAATTGGCAAGATAGCCATCTTTTCTTGATGAATATCATGAATAGGGTGAATTTTAACAACAGAGTTGATCGTTTTATTCACCAAAAATGGGAAGGGATGGCTTGCATCCACTGCCAAGGGTGTGACAACTGGAAAGATATGAGTCCTAAAATATTGATAGAGCCAACGCAACTCACTTTCTTTCAGGTCCTTCACCTTTACAAAATGGAGCCCCTCTTTTTGCAATCGTTTCAAAATATCGTGAAAATATGTATACTGCAAGGACACTAACTTTTTCGTCGCCTCACTGATAGCTTTCAACTGCGCTTTGGCATCCATGTGCGCTGCATCATATTTGACGATGCCACTTTGTTCTTGGTGGCGCAATCCAGACACACGAATCATAAAAAAATCGTCTAAATTAGAACTACCTATAGTCAAAAAGCGCAACTTTTCCAACAGTGGATTACTTCTATCGATGGCTTCCTGTAGAACACGTTGATTAAACTTCAAATACGATAGTTCGCGATTAAAAAAATACTTTGGATTGTAAAAGTCTTTCATCCTATCACTCCTAACGAACGTTCCAATGTACCACTAATTCACGTTTAAACTCTTTCTTGCACTGTTTTTTTAACTTTTCGATAGCCATTTCCATCATAGGGATATGGCTCAATGTTTTCACCTCTATATACATATCGATTTGCTTGTCTTTAATCTGCGTTTGGATGGAGCGAATCGTCCGTTCGTGGCTTTCTTCCAACGCTTCTGCCAACGCTAAAGGAAAGGACAATTTATGAATCATCTCCCGATCTCCTTCTTTTAAAATGGACACATAGGGAGATTGCTTAATAAATTTACTATTTGCCCCATGGGAATAGGACGCGATAAAGGCGCTAAGTAATTGTTCTCGATGGGATAATCCATAGAGATTACTGTTAATAATCATATACGCACTATGTCTAGCGTGGCTATAATAGTTGATTTGTTTTCCTAAATCATGCAACAAGGAGGCTACTTTCAAAATTAATTTCAACCGTTCCCCTTCTGGCATCAACTCTTTCCATTGCTTGTAGATTTGTTTTGCCAATTTTGCAATGTATAGGGAATGATCTACATCATGGGGTGTAAAGGATCTCAATACATTCAGCGTAGAGTGGGTCACAATATCATCGACAACACCATTTTTTTGAAGACATGGTAGTCCATACTTCTCTCCCGAATAGTGCGTTCCATAGTATTGAAAAAATAACCCTTCTCGTAAGCCACAACCACTGACAATTATGGAAGAGGCCTTGGTATAGTCCATCAACTCTTGGATGATAGCCATTCCCGCAACGATAATGTCTGCCCGCTCGGAAGATAAACCAGGAATCTTTTTTCGCTCTTCCCAGGGGGTTTCTTTCACGCGCTGAAACAACGTTTCCATGGTCGCTTTTTTTACCTTATAATTGTGTAATTTAGGGATAGGATAATTTTTCTCCCGTTGGTCCATTTTAGCAATATTACGCGCTGTACCGCCGATGCCTATGAGGGGAAGTTTCGCCTCTTTCAGCCAACTTTCACGACGCAATAAGGTCTGGATATGATGGACCATCCTTTCATATTCGGAATTTGTAAACTCGCGACCTGTTTTAAATTGTCCCGTCATCACAAGAGCCCCCATAGGTAAGCTGACGGACCGTTTCAATTGTCGGTTTTCGATTAAGCTAATCTCAACACTGGCACCGCCAAGGTCAAAGACAATAAAATCATCTAGCCCTATGGTATTCACAACGCCTAAAAATCCTAAGTATGCCTCTTCCTCACCACTAATAGGTCGTAGCGGAATCCTAGTCTCTTGTAGCACCTTAGCGATAAATTCTGTTCCATTTTTCGCCAATCGCACAGCCGCTGTAGCAATGCCATAGATTTCTGCAACCCCCATGGCCTTCGCCATATGGGACAAGGCTTTCAAGGTTTTAATGGCCCGCTCCATAGCCGGTTTCGTCAACATTTGATGAGTCCACATACCTTCGCTGAGGCGAATGGATTCCTTCTGTTGATACACCAAGCGATAACTGCCTGAATCTGTAATTTCTGAAATGACAAACCGTACTGAGTTTGATCCTAAATCAATTAATGCTACTCGTTTCATAGGTCTCCTGTGTACACAGAAAGGCACCTTCCGTATATGCTACTGTGAAAGTGCCTTTCTAGTTCTATATTACTCAATACCAAAACAACGCTTGCCATTCTCTAAGGCAATGGCAGCTAGTTCTTCTACATCCATACCACGCAATTGGGCGATTTCTTGCGCCACAAATTGTGTTTTGGATGGGTCATTGCGACGACCTCTAAACGGAGGAGGCGTCAAATAGGGGGAATCTGTTTCGATGAGCAAACGATCCAATGGAATATGTTTTGCCACTTCTTTCAGATTCGTAGATTTTGGGAATACTACCGGCCCTGCGAAGGAAATGTAATAGCCCATTTTAATAAATTCTTTTGCCATATCTAAACTTGTAGAGAAACAATGGAAGACCCCATAATTGCCTTTTCCATGTTCCACCAACATATCTCGAATAGCGCCGTGTGCATCACGATCGTGGATAATAATAGGTAAGTCCACGTCTCTCGCAATGGCTAGTTGCCGTTTGAAAGCTTCTGCCTGCACATCTCGATCAGAAAAATCATAATAATAATCTAAACCGATTTCACCAATAGCTTTTACCTTTGGATGGGATGCCATTTGTTTAAACCATTCATAGTCTTCTTCTGTAGCATCTTTAGATTCGTGTGGATGCACCCCTACAGCAGCATACACACGGTCATACTGTTCTGCTAAGGCAATGGCAGATTCTGCTGTTTTACGATCGACTGCAGGACACATAATGTATTCCACACCTTGGTCAAAGCAGTCCTGTATCATCTGTTCCCGATCATTATCAAATCGTTCATCATTGATATGCGCATGTGTATCGAACAATCGCATTATCTCACCACACTTCCTGGAGTTAAGGATTCAATATTGGTGACTTCTAATTGATCATCTTCATTAGAAGCCGATAAAATCATACCTTCTGACATATGGCCCATGATTTTTTTCGGTGCTAAGTTGGCCAAATAAATCACTTTTTTACCGATTAAGTCTTCTGGCTTGTAGAATTGAGAGATACCACTCACTACCGTACGTGTTTCAATACCTAAATCCAAGGTAAATAACAATAATTTTTTAGACTTTTTCACTGCTTCGCAAGTCAATACTTTCGCTACCCGTAAATCTAGTTTTGCAAAATCATCATATTCAATAGCCTCTTTAATAGGAGGGATATTGCTAGTATCAACAGTTTCCTCAGTGGCTTCTTCTGTAGTTTCTGGCATTACTTCTACCATTTCAGGAATTTCAAAACGTGGGTAGATTGGATCCCCTTTCACCACTTTTGTACCTGTTGGAAGTGCCCCAAATGTACGTACATCATCTAGCATAGCTTGTGCAAATCCTTGTAACCCAAGTTGTTCCCAAATTTTAGGCGCTCCTGTTGGAATCACTGGATCTACCAAGACAGCAATGATACGCAAGGATTCTGCCAAATGATACATCACAGTTTCTAAGCGCGCTGCATCGCCTTCGTTGGCACCCTTTGCGAGTACCCAAGGCATGGTTTCATCAATGTATTTATTCGTACGACCGATGAAAGCCCACACCGCTTTGAAGGCTTTGTTGTACTGCATATCTTCCATCAATTGTTCGTAGTCTTTCACCGTTTGCTCTGCCATAGATACTAGGTCTTTGTCCACATCTTCTGTTGGCTCATGTTTTGTAATCACACCACC
>CAUUJQ010000082.1:0-5582 GCA_963545445.1 uncultured Veillonella sp.
TGGCACTACATTTTGCTCTTGTATAAGTGTGGGAATGCCATGGAGCGCTGCTGCCATCAATAGAGGTCCGCACACATAACCGCCAGTGCCGATCACTACATCGGGTTTAAATTCTGAAATAAGACGGTTCGCTTTCCACAAGGAACTCACCGTTTTACCTGCCGTTACGAAGGCATCGAGAGAAATCTTTCTCTGCAATCCCTGTACTGATAAGGTTGTAAAGGGGATCCCCTCTTTGGGCACAATCCGTGACTCCAATCCTTTTTCTGTTCCTACATAGAGGAACTTGGCATCCACCATAGTTTGCAATGTCTTATAGATAGTGATGGCAGGATAAATATGTCCACCCGTACCACCGCCTGAAATCATGATATTCATAGATGACCCCTTACAATCGTTCTACTAATCTACGGAAATGATCGCCTCGATCTTCAAAACGCGCATACCAGTCAAAACTAGCACAAGCTGGAGATAAGAGGACTACATCCCCATCTTCTGCAATGCGAGCGCTGAGCAATACAGCCTCTTCCATGGACTCACAACGATGAATGTGAGCCACCCCCGCTTTTACAGCAGCCTCTGCAAATCGTTGCGCCGCCTCTCCGATGAGAATCAATTCTTTTACATTGGTCTTAACCAATGCCATCATTTCGTCTAAGTCCGTCATCTTATCCTTACCGCCAGCGATGAGAATCAATGGTTCTGTAAAGGACTCCAAGGCTTTGATGGTAGAATCTGTATTGGTAGCTTTCGAATCGTTGTAATAGGTAACGCCATCCAAGGTTCTAATGCGTTCTAATCGATGTTCCACACCATGAAACTTGGCGATGGCGCGATATATATCTTCCACCTTAACACCCAGTGCATAGGTTAAGGCGATGACACTTAAAATGTTTTCAATATTGTGGGCTCCCGGAATGTGAATATCCTTTGTGGTAATCACCGGTACTGCTGTTCCATGTAAGGATGCATAACAGGTGCCATGTTCAAAATAAGCTCCATCTGTAACAGTTCGCGTTTGACTTATACTAAGGACTTTACCTTTCACCCGTTCTGCCATACCCGCTACTAGTGGGGCATCTATGTTTAGGACAGTCCAGTCGCCCAATTCTTGGTTGATAAAAATATTTTCTTTTGCCGCTTGATAGCGCTCCATTGTTTTATGTCGCAACAAATGGTCTGGTGTGACATTCAACAATATAGCACCTTTCGTGCGGAATTTATCGATACTTTCCAATTGATACGATGAAAGTTCTGCCACTAGCACGCCCGTTTCTGGCACAGCTAAGGCTTGTTCACTTAGAGAATATCCAATATTGCCGCCTACATACACATCCCACTGTGCTTCTTTCAACACCGCCGCCAATAAAGATGTAGTCGTTGTTTTCCCATTGGTACCTGTCACTCCTAGGATAGGTGCTTTTGACACTTCATAGGCAATTTCTACTTCTCCCACCACGGGAATATGTCGTTTTTTTGCTTCACTAATGATGGGAATTTCCAGAGAAATCCCTGGGGACACCACAACACGATCCACACCTTCTAACAAAATGAAATCCTGTTGGCCCGTTATGACCCGAATATGATCCTCTTCAAATTTCTTACTTTCACTAACATCAAATTCAATCAATTTATAATCATTAAGTGTCACATTGGCGCCTAATTTAGCCAATGTATGTGCCACCCCAATACCGCTGAGGCCAGCACCAAGTACCAATATAGTAGAACCTGAATAATCCATTGTATCACCTAACCCTATATGCAAGAATAACGGCTCTGACAATAGAGCCGTAATCTATATTATTTCATGCTTAATACTGCTATCCCCAAGAGAGATGTCACCAAGGACACCGCCCAGAATACGTATACTACTTTTCGTTCACTCCATCCACCTAATTCAAAATGATGGTGAATTGGACTCATACGGAAAATACGGACTCCTCTCGTTTTGAAAGAGGCTACCTGTAAAATAACAGATAAAGCTTCCACTACAAAGACAAAGCCAATAATGACTAGCAATATTTCTGTTTTCGTAGCAATGGCCATACCCGCAAAAGCGCCACCCAAAGCAAGTGAACCTGTATCACCCATAAATACTTTCGCTGGATTCGCATTAAAGTATAAGAATCCCAAACAAACTCCACTTACTATAATACCAAAAAAAGTAACACTTAGGGAACCTACTAAGAGTCCCACCACTGCATAGGCTGCCCCGGCAATCGCAGAAATACCTGTTGCTAACCCATCTAAACCATCTGTTAAATTCACCGCATTCGTAGTCCCAATAATGATGAATAAGGCCAATATATAATAGGCGAAACCTAAATCAACGGTGATATCCACCAATGGAATCCACAAGGTCGTAGGCAATGCTGCATAGGTTGTAGAGATATAGCAAAATAGAAGCGCTAGTACTACTTGTCCAGCTAGTTTTTGTTTTGCTGTTAAACCTAAATTACGTCGTTTCACAGCTTTAATGAAATCGTCGCTAAAACCCAACAAGCCATGACCCAATGTGAGGAATAATAACATCCACAATGTCACTGAATACGGCGGTACAATGCATATGGTCAACACTAATGCCAACATCATAAATAGACCACCCATAGTCGGTGTTCCGGCTTTTGCCAAATGCGCTTGTGGTCCCTCTTCACGAATCGACTGTTGTGCTTTCAAACGTTGCAATAAGGGAATCCCTATCTTGCCTAATACCAATGTACTGATTAGGGCTAACGCAAAGGCTATTCCATATTCCATATTCATGTACCATATCTCCTTACTTATTCATGTCGTTCTTTAAAATCTTCTATAATACGTTCCATTTTTAGACCACGAGATCCTTTTATAAGAATCACATCGCCTTCTTGTCGCACTTCATAATAGGCATTGGCAATATCTAAATGACTTTTCCCTACATACACATACGGTACGCCACCTTGTTTTGCTACGGAGGCCGCCTGCTTCATCATATCCCCAAAGGTGAATACCATGTCATATTGTTCTTCCACAAGGACCTTGCCGATGGCTTCATGAGCCGCTTTGGAGTGCTCTCCAAGTTCTAGCATATCACCGAGCATAGCAATCTTGCGTTTCCCCTGTAATTGCCCCATAGCGCGCAGGGATTCTTCCATGCTATTCGGGTTCGCATTATACGTGTCATTGAGGACTGTGAAAGTCGGAAATGGCACAATTTCTTGTCGCATAGGAATGCCGGGAAACTCTTTGAAAGCTTCTACAATCTCTTCACGAGGTACCCCTAAAATTCGGCCAACCGCTATGGCAGACAATGCATCATACACATTGTGAATGCCGATCATAGGCAAGAATACATTCCACTCTTCCCCCTCTTCACAGACCACAAAGTTAATCCCTTTCGACGTGTAGGTAAGATCTTTCCCCTGTACAGAAGCTGCATCATCCATACCATAGGTAAGCACCTTTGCCGATGTGGCTTTTGCCATAGGCAATACGAATGGATCATCGTGATTTAACACGGCCGCTCCTGTATTTGGCAAGGCATCAATTAATTCTTGTTTCGCTTTACCGATATTTTCTTGGGACCCTAAGAGTTCAATATGGCTAGTCCCTACATTCGTGATAACACCCATCGTAGGCTCTGCAATCTCTGCCAACTCAGCAATCTGACCTAACCCGCGCATGCCCATTTCAAGAACGCATACATCATGGTCTTCCGTCAACTGCAATAACATCTTAGGTACACCAATTTCATTATTATAATTTTTTTCTGTCTTTAATACAGTGAAAGCCTGTTCTAAAACAGCACTAATCATTTCCTTCGTCGTCGTTTTCCCTGAAGAGCCAGTGATCCCAATCACTGGAATAGGAAAGCGTCTGCGATGATAGGTCGCTAGTTGTTGGTACGCCTGTAATGTGTCATCTACTTCGATACACACTAAGCCCTCAATAGCTTTCCCACGTTTCACCACTGCTCCTGTAGCGCCTTTTTCTTTCGCTACAGACAGAAAGTCATGTCCATCAAATGTCATGCCTTCCAACGCCACAAAAAGCCCATTTTCTCCAATGGTACGCGTATCTGTAGACACATCTGCAAAGGATACTTCTTGTGAGCCAGTATACTGCCCTTGTGTGGCTTTTACTACTTCTTGCACTGTAAATTGTGCCATATTATCTCTCCTTTAACGCCTCACGAGCTACTTCGCGATCATCAAAATGTATCGTTTCATCTTTCAAAATCTGATAATCCTCATGGCCTTTACCAGCAATGATCACTACATCACCAGTTGTCGCTTCAGCAATGGCTTTATGAATCGCTTCACGGCGGTCTACAATGACTTCATAGGTTACGTCATCATGCAATCCTTCTCGAACGCCTACTTCCACATCTTTTACGATTTGTACTGGATCTTCTGTACGAGGATTATCGGAAGTCACAAATACACGGTCCCCAAATTGTGCAGCAATGCGCCCCATAATTGGTCGTTTAGTAGCATCTCGGTCACCACCGCAGCCAAATACAACTAAAATACGATTCTCTACAATTTTCTTTGCTGTTTGTAAAATATTTTCCAATCCATCTGGCGTATGCGCATAGTCAACCACTACCGCAAAATCTTGGCCTTCTTCAATCAGTTCAAAACGACCTGGTACGGCTGTGAAAGTAGCTAACCCTTTCACAATCTCTTCCATAGATAGCCCTTCATACAAAGTAGCTCCCACAGCAGCTAATGTGTTGTACACATTGAACATACCTGCAATTTTCGTAGAGATAGGATAGGATTTTCCATCATAATTCAATGTAAATTGAGACGATTTAGCCGTTACCGTTAAGTCAGAAGCATTCATGGAACCTTTGCCTTCTGTACTGTAGGTAATCATCGGTGATGTTGTCACGTCTACGATGGCTTGACCATAGGCATCATCTACATTAATAACGGCGCCTTTACCTTCTTTCACTTGATAAGAGGCGCTCACTTGTTTAAATAATTTAGCCTTCGCTGCTAAGTAATTGTCGAATGTTTTATGGAAATCTAAATGGTCTTGGGTTAAATTCGTAAAGACTGCTGTATCGTATTCTACACCTGCTGTACGACCCAAGGCTAAGGCATGAGAAGACACTTCCATAATACAGTGCGTCACCCCAGCATCCACCATTTGTTGTAAAATTTGCTGTAAGTCTGCCACATCTGGCGTTGTATTGTGGATGGGATAGGATTGATCGTCAATCAAAATATGAACTGTTCCTATGACACCTACTGTATAGCCTTGAGAACGCAACAAATGGGCAATGATATGCGTTGTTGTTGTTTTCCCATTCGTCCCTGTTACACCAATCATGCGCATTTTAGACGCTGGATAGTCATAGAAAAATGGCACTGCTGCTTGCAAAGCCTGTCTAGTATCTTCCACATAGATAAGAGCCACATGATCTGGTACTGCCACTGGTTTAGATACCACAACGGCTACAGCACCATCTTGCACAGCTTTTTCTACAAAGCTGTGACCATCAACGGTAGCGCCCACTAAACAAATAAATAGGCTACCTTCTTGTACTGTGCGAGAGTCTGCTGTAATATGACAAACTTCTGCTGTTTGTGGTCCTT
>CAUUJQ010000083.1:0-5500 GCA_963545445.1 uncultured Veillonella sp.
CAGTGGTTAGGTTCGGTCCGGAACATGTCGTGCTCTTCTTGTGTTTGTGGTAATTTGGTCAGTAAAAACGCAACAAGGCTACTACACCTAATGGCGTTCCTCAGGGGGATTGTCGCGCGTTTTGGTGAAGTTTGCTATAAAAAGTGCTTGACGGAATGTGCTTGGTGGTTTATAATAATTAAGTATTCACTTGGAGAGGTGTCCGAGCGGCTTAAGGAGCATGATTGGAAATCATGTGTGCGGTGATACCGTACCGAGGGTTCAAATCCCTCTCTCTCCGCCATTGTTTAAAAGCGTTTATGCATTGCATAGACGCTTTTATTGTTATGTCCATTGTATTCTATGTCAAGATGGTATATAATTGTGGCATGAAGATTTAGATCCCTTTATTATAGGGTTAAACAAAAAAGGACGGGTGCAAGCCGTCCTTTTTGCTTTGTAATACACCTAGTATCTTACCCAAAAGAATGGTACAATAATTCCATATGAGGAGGCTTATATGGATTTTTTATGGTTATTAT
Organism: uncultured Veillonella sp.; assembly: GCA_963545445.1. Classification (GTDB taxonomy): domain Bacteria; phylum Bacillota; class Negativicutes; order Veillonellales; family Veillonellaceae; genus F0422. Next base: position 522 of record CAUUJQ010000083.1, read on the forward strand.
TTGACGTCATTGGAACGATTGCCTTTGCTATATCGGGGGCGCTATTGGGGATTCAACGGCGCATGGATATTTTCGGTATATTGATTTTAGCGCTAGTCACTGCTATTGGCGGTGGGATTGTACGTGATGTCATGGTAGGGCGGATTCCGCCTACTTCTCTGCAGACTGGTTTATATATGTCTATTACGTTGATCACTGTAGGGATTGTGTTCATCATGTATCGTTATGGCTGGAATCGCTATATTGAAGGCAAGGGTGCGACTAAACTATACCTCACAGCAGATGCATTGGGATTGGCATCTTTCACGGTGACTGGTGCGACTGTGGGGATAACTACGGATCCAGGTAATTTGGTGCTTACTGTTGTGCTAGGCGGACTGACGGCTGTTGGTGGCGGTATTATCCGTGATATTTTAGCGCATCGTACGCCTAGTGTTCTGAAAGAAGAGGTCTATGCATTGCCAGCCTTGTTGGGTGGTATTGCCTATTTCGTGGTCTATGGCATGGGACATCAAATCGTGGCGTCCTATGTGACATTCCTCATTGTCTTTGTCATTCGCATGGTGGCCATTGAATACCATTGGAACTTGCCGCGCATTGATCGGATTCATCGTTAATACAATAGGAGAGTTAATAATTATGAGTAAACAACAATGGCGACGTAAGTTCGGTATGGTGGCTACAGCTCTTGCGACAGCGATATTAAGTCATGCCAGTACGGTAGAAGCTACGACGGTGCTGTATGTACCGCAAGACGACCGCCCTGTGAGCTTGGCATACACAGTGGCAACGGCCCAGGATGCAGGATATACGGTGCTAACACCGCCACAATATTACATATCTGGTCGAAACTTTCAAGGGAATGCAGATGCCATTTGGAAGTGGGTTGATGAGAATGCTAGTAAGGCAGATGTATTCGTGTTGAGTACAGATTCATTGATTTACGGCGGATTAGTAGACTCTCGAAAACACAATTTGGAGTTACATACATTAGAGTATCGGGTGCGTCATATTGAAGAATTACACAAACAATATCCGAATATCCCCATGTATGCATTTGGCACTGTTATGCGCTCCCCACGTGCTAGTGGAGGTGGTGTAGAACCTTCCTACTATGATACATATGGACCTACTATATTCCGAATTGCGGCATTGCAAGATAAATTGGATAGCCAAAAATTAACAGATGATGAGCAAAAAGAACTCTTTACCTTGCAAGCGACGGTGCCAGTAGAATTTTTACAAGATTGGTTCCATCGCCGTCAAAAGAATATGCAAATTAATCGAGAGTTAATTGATATTACGAAAAAAGGTGTATTCCAATACTTTGCACTAGGTCATGATGATACCAGCAGCTTGTCTCAATCGGCTATGGAGGGTCGGCACTTACAAAAGTATAGTAAGGGACTTTCACCTGCGCAATATGGCAGTTTCCCAGGGGCGGATCAACTAGGCCTGTTGTTGATTGCTCGTGACCATGTGGACCGCAATCACTTACAACCGACCTTTGAGGTAATGTACCCATTAGGTGGTGGTGGCGACACAGTGCCTCACTATGAAGATCAGAAGGTGGAAAAAACAATTGCGGAACATGTGGTGGCCGTAGGTGGCACGATGAAAGCTAAAGGAAAACCGACGGTTTTATTGGCAGTGAATACACCTTTGGGCATGGTCACAGGTGAATCAGAAGCATTTGAAAACTTTCCGATGATTTCTAGAAGTACCAATGAGTTCTTGGATCACATTCAAGCTTCTATGGCACAAGGTGTGCCTGTGAGTATTGCAGATATTGCGTACTCCAATGGTTCAGATAATACCCTCGTATACGGGTTATACCGACGAGATTTGCTCTATCGCGTAGCGGCCTATAATGGTTGGAACACAGCAAGCAACACCATTGGCTATGCCATAGCGCAAGGTATTTTAGGAGTCCATATGGGAGAACAAGAACATCGCAATATGTTGACTCAACAATATCTAGACAACTGGGCATACCAAGCGAATATTCGTAAATCTGTGTATCGCATGCAGGATTCCATCCGTACAGACAATGTAAAATACACAGGTACTTTAAATGAGAAGTTAGAAAGTTACTTAGGGGAACGGGTGCAAGATTTTGCGGAAACCTATCTAAAGGTAAACCCTCGTACTGTATCGGCGCGATTCCCTTGGGGACGTTTATTTGAAACAGATATTACTGTCTATCGTGAGCCGGTCGCTCCATTACAAAAAGAATTGCGCTTACAACGGGAAGCAGCAGAACGAGCTAGACTAGAGGCGGAAGCCAAAGCTAAAGCCGAGGCTGAAGCGAAAGCAGCTAAGGAAAAGGCGGATGCAGAGGCTGCGAAAGCCAAAGAGAAGGCTCAATAAGGTAATACTGTATAAGGAGAGAGGGGCTGAGCCCCTCTTTTTTGGAGGAACTATGAGAAAGCCAGCTATACCGGCTATCACCTATATGCGAGGGCTATGCATGTTAGGGGTCATCGGTATTCATGTAGGGTCCTATGCATTGGCAAACCCTGCGATTAATATACATCTATTAGGACTATTAGAAATTGTATCGCGCTTTACTGTGCCTGCCTTTTTCTTCTTATCCGCCTTTGGATTGTTCTATCATACATCGGTAGAGGATGATTTTTCCTATTCTGACTTTTTGCGCCGTCGTACACAGGTGGTCCTCTATCCATATATAGTGTGGACTATACTATACACGGCCTACAATGCAATCCTTGCACATAGTGCTGGGGGGCTTATGCCACATGTCTTAGGGCTGACATTGCTCTTTGGAAATGGCATGTATCATCTGTATTTTCTAGTCATACTCCTTTGGTTCTATGGACTCATGCCACTTTGGCGATGGTCTTTGCGATACATACTGAAAGCTCCCATTCTATCCATGACCGTGTTGTTCTTCCTACAAATGGCTGTAAACTATTGGTCTTCGTACATGGCGGGTTCCGTGAAGTTTGACCAAGAATGGTTGCAGTATATCTTTAGTATGCGCCTCAATTATTTTGTAGGATTTTACATATGGATTTTTTTGTTAGGCGGAGTGTTGGCAGAGCGATTTGATACGATATTAGAATGGATAGATACCCATGGATTTGCCATGACCATTGGCTTCATCTTATCCTTGGTGGCGATGCTAGGCTCCTATTACTATGTGATGGCAGAGTGGGGATATACTCGGTTAGAGGCTATCTACACAGTCCACCAATTGAGCCCGCAAGGATTGGTGTATACAGGGATGGGATGTCTCTTTTTTGTGTGGGCTTTCACAGTGTCCACCATGAGTGATATAGTAGAAACGTTTTGGACGGAACTGGGAAATGCGTCCTACGGGATTTATTTAGTGCATCCATTTATGTTAATTCTCATAGATACAGTGTTGAAAATCGCGGGACTAGGATATACGACAGTGACAACCGTGTGTATGTATGTGAGTGTGGTGATTCTGTCCTTTGGGTTGACAAAGGGGATAGAACAGTTGCCAAAAGGTCTGCGAGGATATCTATTAGGTAAATAGATATAGAAATTTACACTGCCTTGTACTATAATGAAAGTAATACTTGATTCCTATGTAAATAGTGAGGTGTTAACATGAAAGAATTAACCTATTTTAATGGTGAAATGGTTGAACCAGGGGCTAAGGTAGTTAGTCTTGATGATAGAGGCTATTGTTTTGGTGATGGTGTATATGAGGTAGTGCGTGTATATAATGGCCGCGCTTTCGCGTTTTCCTATCATCAAGATCGCTTGTATCGCTCTATGCGTGAAATGGATATTCCTGTGCGCATGCCACCGGATGAATTGCAAGAGTTGCATGAGATTATGATTGAGCAAAGTGAAATTACAGACGGATATATTTATTTGCAAATTACGCGAGGTGTCACACCTCGTCATCATGCGTTTGAACGTTCTAAATTAGAGCCGCAAATGTATATGTTCATCAAACCGATCACAACAGACCTAGGAGCTTTGCAACAAGGTGTGAAAGCGATTACCTTGCCAGATGAACGTTGGGCTCGTGTGGATATTAAAACGTTAAACTTAATTCCTAATATTTTAGCTCAAACGAAGGCTGAGAAAAAGGGAGCTTACACAGCTATTTTAGTGCGTGACGGTATCGTTACAGAAGGGGCTACTTCTAATGTATTTGTGATGAAGGACGGCGTATGTTACACGCATCCAGCAGATCATCACATCTTAAAAGGTATTACTCGTCAGTTAGTGGTGACACGTGTAGCGCCAACGGCTGGGATTACTGTGATTGAACGTGAATTTGATGAAACGTTCCTAAAAGAAGCAGATGAAATCTTCTTCACCGATACGATCGGTGGTATCATTCCGATTACTACCTTAAATCGTGAGCCTGTAGGTGATGGCACACCAGGTAAAGCTGCGAAAGTATTGGCAGAACAATTGCAGCACTTAATGGAAGAAGGATTAGCATAATGTCAGTAAAAACGATAACAGGAAGCGCCTTACTATTAGCGATTGCCTTACTGAGCCAAGGATTCCTACGCATGATCATTCCTATGCATGGATTAGTGCAATTTTTAGTCGGCTCCATTGTGGGTGCTTGTACAGCCCTTGCTACCTGGCGCTATGGCTTGTGGAGCGGATTTTTAGTAGCTTGTGTGACACCGTTGATGGCATTTTTGCAAGGCATGTTAACGATCCCCCTCTTTGTACCTATCGTAGCCATCGGTAGTATGGCTTACGCAGTGACTGTGAAAGTACTCGGTATAAAACGAGTATGGGTGACGGCTGTGACAGGTGCTATCGTAAAAAGCGTGGTTCTCTATGGATTATTCTTAGCGCTATTTCAATTGATGCCGGGGATTCCTGAGACGATGCAAAAAGGTATTTTGTTCAGCATGGGTTGGCCACAGTTGGTGACAGGTAGTTGTGGTATTTTCTTAGCGGCTTTCATTGCAAAACGTGGGGGTATTAAACTTCAGAAACAAGACTAAAAT
>CAUUJQ010000084.1:0-5471 GCA_963545445.1 uncultured Veillonella sp.
TCTCAAAAAATGATAGTTGGCGATACAGATAAACAAGTCGTAGTTGTAGAAGAAGAAAAACCAGAGAAACGCTATACAGCTATGTTAGAAACAATTCGTTCGTTTAGAGAAAGTATGAAAAAAGGCGATGAAGGTATGGGGCATAATAAAGTAAAAGGATTGCGGCATGCCTTACAAGCGGATAAACATACTTTATTGGATACTGTGCAACAATTGGAAAAACGTGAAACACCACTTCCGAAAATAGAGGGATGGAAAGAATATCAAAAATATGGTTGGAATGAAGAGTATATTCATGCGACTCGCAAAGAGGGCTCGAACTTTGTAACACCTTATATTGATGCTATTGAGATGTTAGAATATGTACCTCAAGAAAGCATACAAAAAAAGGTATATGAAGAGATGGAAGAGGCTCTTAGCTATGTGAATGAAATCTATTCTAATAAGTAGGGTATAGAGGAACGAGTATGAATACAGAAAAGAGTATAAAACCAGAATATAACGTAACGATTACGTTGTTGTCTCCATTGCAACTTAGTGGTGGTCAGGCTGATGTTAATGTAGATGTGGATATGTTAGTAGATTCTATGGGGATTCCATATATTCCAGCTAAACGGTTTCGAGGCGTGCTCTATGAAAGTGCTTTGGAAGTGATTGAAATGGTGGAGACGGCAAATGCAGGTGTTGAACACCCAGTATTAAATCGTAGATTGCTAAATGAATTATTTAATCGTGGGGCTGAAGAATCTCATGTAGCAATGGAGGTAGACGACTTTCATATTTCGGGATATGAGTCCTTGAAACAAGAGATAGAGTTGCTACACACATCCTTTCCTTCGGTGGTGACGAAAAAATCGATTCGCAGTGCCTATACCTCTCTTCGCTATGAAACAGCTATCGATGAAACAACTGGTGTTGTAAAAGATGGTAGCTTGCGTACGATTCGTGTTATGGATCGAGAAGATCAAGTATTTGAGGGGCGTATTATCATTCATAATGGGAATGATAAACATGAACATTTATTAGCTGTTGCTCTACAAAATACTAAGAATATTGGATATAAACGAAATCGTGGATTTGGTAGAATCCAATGTACAATGGGCATAGATATAGAGGCGCAGAAAGCACTTGTGAATGAAGTATTGAATATGAAGTAAGTTGGGGAAGATATGAAACAATTACGACTAGAAATTACAACAAAATCACCTGTTATTATTACTTCTGAAGATAGCGCACAAGTATTAACAGGCACAAAAACATATTTTACAGGAACTATGATTCGTGGCATGTTAGCAGAATTATTTATTCAAAAGCACGACGTAGGTAAAGAAGCACATAAAAACGAGATATTTAGAGACTTATTTTTAAGTAAACTTGTATTTACTAATGCCTATCCTACAGTAGGTGAGGAACGCGCATATCCATTACCAAAATCCTTGCAACGTTCAAAAACAACTGGTGAAATTATCGATTTAGTAAAAGATTCTGGGGCTGCTGGATTCAAAGGCTTTTCTGGAATGGGTATTATCAAGGGGAATGAGATTCATCTAACCTCTGTACATAGTTCTATACACTTTCACATGAGTCGCCAAGGAGATATGGAACGTTTTCAAGGGAAAAGCAAAGATGGAGGAATTTATAACTATGAATCCATTGATGCAGGGCAAACTTTTGTTGCTTATGTCTATGGTGAAGAGGATGTATTAAAAAGTTTTGAAGCGGAGTTGACATGGGACAACGATCAGCTTTGTGTTCGTTGTGGACGGTCTAGACGAACTGGGTATGGCCTATGCCAAGTTAGGAAAGGAAACATTGAAGATATACCTTGTAACGTGGAAGCAATTGCAAAATCTATAGCAGAAAATAATGTACTATGCCTTCGTTTGGATAGCGCATTACTAGGAATGCAACGATTAGGTGCTACTGTGTATGGTATTAATGGAGTTGGGAAAACCGTACTAGAGGAACTGAAAAGTATATTCGGTGAAAAAATTGCTTCTATAGAGACGTCGAGTAAAGCAGCATTTGGGGCTATGGAAAAAGTACAAGGATTCGTAGGTGTTTGGGGCGTATATCGGCCTGAGGCAATGGGACTGAGTGCAGGATCTATTATACAAATCAAAACACAAGGCGAATGGACAAAAGAGGAAGTTTACACTTTGCATAAGCTATTACATAGAGGGGTTGGAGAACGTTGCGAAGAAGGTTTTGGACAATTACGGTTCTGGCTACAAAATGAAAAACTTAACATTCCTAGCCCTAGTAGGGAGATGAACGATGAGTTACAAGCTCCAGAAAATATATCTGATAGTACAAAAGAGTTGTTGCAAACGATTATAGACAATCAACTTGTGGAATCTATTCGTAAACAAGCTTACCAAGATGTACAGTATAATGTTACACAATTGCGTAAGGCGGATCGGCATACTTATGCAAGATTAGAGTCCTATATCAAACCGTTGGTGGAGCCATCCACGCCATCAGGGCTTGTAAAAAAAGTCAAAGAGGATATAGAACTCATTGTAAATGAAAACTGGGGATATTATGGTTTTTTCTTAGGGAATAAAATTGGTGCGAAATCCGAAAGTATTGCTGAATTATTGCTGGCGTATGGAAAAGTACCAAAGTGGGTTCAAACAAGTAATACAGATATCAATCAATTAATAAATGACTATAAGTTAGATACTATTTCTGATGATACTGTACGAAAAGAATATTGGATATGGTTTTTTAGATATGCGAGAAAAGTTGTGTAAGAGGGAAGCCTTATGAGTGATAAAAAACATGCAAAAATTATAGAAACAATACAGATTACTGGTGATATTAATGTGACTTCTCCTCTACTAATTGGAGATGGTGAAAAAAATAATGAAGCCATTGATGCACTAGTGTTGCGCAATCGCAATGATCAACCCTATATTCCTGCTACAAGTTTAGCGGGCGTGTTGCGCCATCAGATAGTTAATTATCTTGCTACAGATGCGAAAACGAATGAGGTGTTACGCAATATTATCTTTGGGTCCCTAGATCAAGGGGCTACGCTCAAAACAGGGGACCATCAAAGTATTCTCCGTGTGTATGACGTACTTTTAACGGGGGCAAAAGAAAATACGGATGTATCTATAGTGACGCGTGATGGAGTAAGCTTAGAACATTACCGTCGAGTGGCTATGGATGGACATAAATTTGATTATGAAGCTATTGAAAAAGGTGCCAAAGGTTCTGTAGAAATGGAATGTGTGATTCGTCAAGGCCATCGTGAGGTGCTGAAAAAAGCTAATAAGTCCTTGGACGATGAAAGTGCCTTGGAGATGATTCGAGAAGCCATCTATACGGTGGTTAATATCTTACATACCGGAATTAGTGTAGGTAGGTATACAACCAAAGGATTTGGGCAGATTAAGGGGAATGACGTAAAGGCTCATGTATATCAATTAAAAAATATGGAATCTATTTCGAATTGGTTGATGCGTGGACAACAAGAGCCAAAAGGGGATAACATATACGTTGGTAAAGAAGTAGTACCGACTATGAAAGATGCATTTACTATGAAAGTATGGGGGAATATCGATTCTTCTCTAATCGTTAGAGCTGTTAGTTCTGATCCTGATACGGATTCTACTATGTTAATGAGTGGTAGTGATTATGTGATTCCAGGATCCTCCATTAAAGGCGTATTACGACATCATAGCCAATACATTTTAGAAAAAATGGGCGTTTGGGAAGGTTGGAGAAAGCCATCAGAAGATAAAGAGGGTGGAGTCAACCGATTTGTTCATCTATTCGGCGGTATGATGGATAAACCTGAAAAAGGTGAAGCGGAAGAACAGAACCAAGAAGAAAATCAAGAAGAAAATATTATCGATGGTGTACGTGTGGATTTCTCAAAAATCTATAAAAGTAGAGTTTCTGTATCTGAAGCGTATATTAAAACATCAAATTCGATTCGTAAGATGAAACAAACTCGGAATCGCATTGACCGTTTTACCGGTGGCACTATTGATTCTGCTCTATTTGATAGCGAACCAATTTGGCAAGTCGAAGATTCCAAGGAAGGACTAGTTTCTTTTGAGATAAAAGTTCACAATTGTGCAGAAGAAGAAGCAGGTCTTATGTTTGTATTACTCCGAGATTTGTGGATGGGAAAACTAACATTTGGCGGAGAAGCTAGTATAGGTCGTGGACGCTTACATGGTGTTCGTGCAGAAGTTGTATATGATAATTCAAAATATATCTTCGAAAATGAATGTGATACAGATGGTAATATAACTAAATATGCTGTTGTGACTAAAAAGCCACTTAAGAATGCCGACAGAGATTCTAATAAGGAGAATCAAAAAAATGATGATTTGGAAAATGGCTTTGATGATATAAATCTATGTATTGGATTATTAAAAACATTAGAATAAAAGGAAACAGTATATATGAATTACGAAATCAATTTAAAAGCGCTAGCAATTAAAAAACGATCAGTGTCTGTGGAGCAAGGGATTACATATGAAGCAAAAAGTACTTTAGAATATATTGCAGAAAAAGTGAAATCTCCAGCTACTATTGTCGTATGGTCAATGCATCAAGTGACTTGGGGAATCTGGGATGGTGCCAAACAAGTGGCCCTACCTCAAGGGGTGGTAGTGGATATGGACTATGCTACAGAAATACGTGTATTCACAGAAACAGAAGAATTGCATGTGTATAGAAACAAACAAGGTGCTTGGGTAGGTAGACATATTAAAGATTTAGAAGGTACATCAGAACCTACAATAGATACTGTAGATAGTACAGCAAGATTACTAGGTGATCAAGTTCGTGATATAGATGAAAACTTCATCGAATGTAAAGATATAGGACGCAAAATTCGCCAAATCATACCAAAACCTGAGAGCGTAGGAGAAACATATGGATTGGTAACTCGAAACTATATTGACTATGTGGAAGAAACAGGACAAGCCACCTACTGCGATTATCGTTTTGTAGCTATCGTGGGAATGAAGAAGGGGTAACATATGAGTGAGAAACAGAAAAAAAATGAGACAAAACCACCTAAATATTTTGTAAAGGATAGTAAGAAGATTAGTGCGGATGCACCATATAATTTTATTTCCCTGCCTACTGATATTTGTGTACCTGATGCAATATGGGAGGATATTGTAGCAACAAAAGATTCAGTAATGTGTGAAAATGAAAAGGGAGAGCAAGAGGTTAACGTTACAGCAACCCAAAAAGCTATAAAGAATATTTATAAAAAATATGAGAAATACATTCAAAAATATGGAAAGCATTCCGGATATATTGATTTGGAGATTATTACAAAGCAAGAAACATTAGTAGGAATGCCTGGAAAAACAGATAAAGAAAGCACTTTTTTTTCGATTAAAAATAATGAGCCTATGATTCCGGGTAGTAGCTTACGAGGTATGACTCGCAATCTTTTCAAAATTATGACAGCTAGTAGTTTTAGAACTAATGAA
>CAUUJQ010000085.1:0-5455 GCA_963545445.1 uncultured Veillonella sp.
TAATGGGTAAGTGTATCGCAATTTATTTTATATAGGGGTGACAAGTGAAAGAAAAACAAACAAAAGAGGTACAAGAATCAACGGGTGTGATTCGTTATATTTGGATTATATTAGGTGCTATTAGCTTTGGCTTAGGGTCGTTGGGAATAGTATTACCGTTATTGCCACCGGTTCCACTTTATTTATTTGCTGTCTTGTGTTTTGCTAGAGGTTCGAAACGATTCCATGAGAAGTTTGTAAACTCTAAGCTTTATGCAAACTATGTAGAACCGTTTAAAAATAAAAGTGGCATGCCACTGCGTACTAAGGTTAATATTTTAGTGTCTGTGTCGATTTTATTAGGCATTGGAGCCTATAGTATGCGCAATATGCCGGTAGCTTTATACGTGATGGGAGCCGTGTGGATAGGACATGTCATTGCCCTTGCATTTATCGTGAAAACAGCGCCATCTGAACCCAAAGCAGATCAATAATTATTTTAGTCAAATCATGAATGAACTCTCATCATGATTTGGCTTTTATTGTATTGTGATTATGTGGTATAGTAGTAGCAATCATGCATATGTCTAATGATAACTTAGTCATGGGGGATTGGTAAATGTTATTTTATAGATTCTATAGTTACAATACATAGTGAGTATTACGAGCTATTTGTTAAGGGTGATTCGATATACTTGATATCACATGCTTTGACAGTGAAAATAAATAATGGCAGTAATAGATGGTTGTGTATATGTATGGATGATAATTAGGAGCAGACTATTATGAAATCAAAACAACTAGGCCCTATACAAGTTAATCACTGTTCTATCTGTGTTCCTATTGTAGGACCATCGATGGAAGATATACTTTCACAGGTGCAAGAGGCAGTGCAATCAAAGGTGGACCTCATCGAATTGCGCCCAGATATGTGGATGAAAGAATCTGACTTGCATGAGGATGAGTATGTACCAACAGTTGTAAGCTTGGTAGAGCAAGTACATTTCAAATTTGCAGAGATACCTATCCTGTTTACATGGCGCACCTTAGCTGAAGGAGGCGAAACGCCCTTAAGTAGTGAGAACTACACTAGCGTATTACAAGCGATTGTAGAGCAAGACTTGGTGCAAGCCATCGATGTAGAAGTATTTGCGTACACAGAGACAATCGGTAGTATCATGAAACAAGCCCATCAGCAAGGGATACAAACGGTGATGAGTTATCACAACTTTGAAAGCACGCCGGACATAGAAACATTACATGTCTATGCAGAACGCATGGTATCTGTAGGTGCGCAAGTGATTAAGTTTGCGCTCATGCCGAGCACAAGTGATGATGTACTTTCAGTATTACAATTGACAAAAGAGTTAACGGAACGGTATACGCAATTGCCACGCATTACCATGTCTATGGGACACTTAGGTCAGATGACACGCACCTGTGGACATGTGTTTGGAAATTGTTTGACCTTTGGCACACTGGGACAAGCATCGGCACCAGGACAGGTAGAAGTTAGTATTTTACAACGATTGCTATAACTTGTCATTTTATGGTAGACAAATGTTTTTTGTTGTGTTAGTATAGTTACATAATTTAATACTCGCCTACGAAACCGATGAGGTGGAGATAAAAATAGAACGTGCACTTCCAGAGAGTGGGGGTAGCTGAGAGCTCCGCAGAACGCAGTCTATTAAATGGACCACCGAGGGTATGGGGAACGGACATTTCGTCCTAGTATAGCATAACGTGTCATGAGCGTTAATCGTGAGGGATATGATAGTATCCTGCAAAGGGGAATGCATACATTCAAACAAGGTGGTACCGCGATTTATATGAATCTTTCTGCGCATTGGTGCAGTTATTTAGCATATGAACTCGTCCTTGACGTATAGTCTAGGGCGAGTTTTTTTGTTGCAGGAGGATCTATGAAACCAGCATTAGAAAGAGTAAAACAATTAGGACAGGGCTATGACATCGTACCGGTCTATGTGGAATTATTATCGGACATTCGCACACCTATTTCTGTACTGAAAGTATTAAAAAAGGTGAGTGCTCACACTTTCTTATTGGAAAGTGCAGATAACACGCATCACTGGGGGAGATATTCTTTCTTAGGGTACAATCCCTTGTTAGAAGTGACATGTAAAAATCATACGATGACGATTAAAGGAGATATGACTCGCACATTCACGTGTCATAATCCAGCAAAAGAGATAAGCAATATATTGAATCAATATAAAAGCCCTCGAGTAGAAGAGTTGCCAACGTTTACAGGTGGATTTGTAGGATACTTCGCCTATGAGTACATTCGATATTTAGAACCTACTTTGGATCAACACATCAGTGACACAGATACGAGTATGGTTAACGATGTAGATCTCATGCTCTTCGATAAAGTCATTGCTTTCGACCATTACAAAAATAAAATCTATATCATAGGCCATGTACGGACAGATGATATAGAGCGCAATTACGAGCGCACCCAATTAGAATTACAAGCCTTAGCAGACTTGGTAAAAGATGGCGAAGAGGCTGATATTGAACGAGGTGTATTAGAAAGCGAATTTACCTCTGAGTTTACTTCCGAAGAATACCAAGAGGTGGTGCGAAAAACACAACACTACATTACTGAAGGAGATATTTTCCAAGCGGTAGTATCGAACCGTAGAGAGGCGAAGTTCAAGGGAAGTTTACTCAATGCATACCGTGTGCTACGAACGATGAATCCATCTCCGTATATGTTCTATATGAGTGGTAAGTCTGTGGAATTAACAGGAGCTTCTCCAGAAACATTGGTGAAATTGCAAGATAGAAGTGTCTATACATTCCCTATTGCAGGCACATTACCAAGGGGCAAGAACGAAGAGGAAGATAGAGCGCAAGAGGCTAAGCTAAGCCAGGACGAAAAAGAATTAGCAGAACATAATATGCTCGTCGATTTAGGCCGTAACGACATTGGTAAAATCTGTGAGTTCGGATCTGTTCAAGTGGAAGCGTTACATCAACTACAGCGGTTCTCTCATGTTATCCATTTAACAAGTACCGTGAAAGGAATCTTACGAGACGAGTTTGATGCCTTAGATGCCATTGGTGCTACTTTGCCAGCAGGAACCTTATCGGGAGCACCTAAAATCCGTGCCATTCAGATTTTACAAGAATTAGAAAAAAGCCCTCGTGGTGTTTACGGCGGTGCCGTAGGATACTTAGATTTTTCTGGTAATATGGATGTGTGTATTGGCATCCGCATGGCCATGGCAAAAGAGGGAAAAGTCTTTGTGCGGTCTGGCGGTGGCATTGTGCGAGATAGTGTGCCTGTGAATGAATACAATGAAACGATCCACAAAGCACAATCTATGGTGACAGCCATCACATTGGCACAGGAGGTGTAACATGGTATTACTCATCGATCATTACGATAGTTTTTCTTTCAATATTTATCAACTAGTTGGTTCGTTAGTGAAAGATATTAAAGTCATCCGAAGTGATGAAATGACAGTGGAAGAGATTCAAGAACTTTCACCAGAATGTGTGATTCTGTCACCGGGAACGGGACGACCAAAGGATGCAGGTGTGTATGAAAAATTGCTAGCAACATGCCAAGGCGATTTTCCCATCTTAGGTATCTGCTTGGGCCATCAGGCAATGGGAGAAGTGTTCGGAGCCACTGTAGGATATGCGAAAGAAGTGATGCACGGTAAACAAAGCGTAGCCACACAATGTTATCCATCCATATTATGGAAAGACATTCCCCGAGAATTTTCCGTAGCGCGGTATCATTCCTTAGCGGTCTTGGAAGATACCCTAGGAGATGAACTGGTGGTAACAGCTCGTACAGCAGACGGTGAAATCATGGCTATGGAACATAGAACGCATCCGATATACGGTGTGCAATTCCATCCAGAATCAATTTTGACACCTCAGGGAACACAAATGGTAAAGAATTTTTTAGAACACCACAACATTAAGTAAAAGATAGGCAGAGAAATGGAAAACAGAGCGATACTCTTACCTAGATCTAATACTTTTAAAACTTTATTAATAGTGAGATGTTGATAAGTAATATACAGACTAGGTATGCAGCTATACTAGGAGGAAATACACATGATACAACAAGCAATACGTCTCGTAACAGAGGGGCAAGATATGCCTTATGAAGTGGCAAAAGAAACGATGAATGCGATTATGAGCGGCGAGGTACAGGAAGTGCCTATGGCAGCGTTCTTAGGAGGTTTACAGGCAAAGGGTCCTAGTGTGACAGAGATTACAGCTTTTGCTGAAGTGATGCGAGAAAAAGCAGGTTCCGTACCACATGACAATACTGTGGTAGAAATCGTAGGTACCGGTGGAGATGGAAGTAGTACTTTCAACATTTCTACTACGTCTGCTATTGTATTAGCGGCGGCGGGTATTCCTATTGCTAAGCATGGTAACCGTAGTGTATCTAGTAAATGTGGTGCGGCAGATGTGCTAGAAGCGTTAGGTGTGAAATTAGAACTGAATGGGGAGCAAAATCGTCAAGTATTAGAAGAGGCTAATATATGCTTTATTTTTGCCCCTGTGTACCATGAAGCTATGAAATATGCGGGGCCTGTGCGAAAAGCTATGGGGGTTAGAACAGTATTTAATATATTAGGACCTTTGGCAAATCCTGCGGGAGCTACGGTAGAGTTGATGGGTGTGTACGATCGGTCCTTAGTGGAACCATTGGCGCAAGTGTTATCTAACTTAGGTGTACATCGTGGTGCCGTAGTATATGGTAGTGATGGGTTAGATGAAATTACGGCGACAGGTACGACGACAGTGTGCGAAATCGACCATGGCACGTTCAGGACCTATGAGCTAGATCCTAAGGATTACGGCTTTACCTATGCCACATCTGATGAACTGGTAGGCGGTGATGCACAGGTGAATGCTGAAATTACACGCAATTTATTAGAAGGTAAGGATAGAAGCGGTCGTGCTACAGCGGTTATATTAAATGCGGGCATGGCGTACTACCTTGCTAAAGATGGAGTAGTTAACTTAGAAGAAGCATTTAAAACGATAGAAGAAGTACTGTATTCCGGTGCAGGGGCAGAGGCGCTTTCAATATTTGTGAAAGCTTCGCAGAATGCTTAGTAGTTCGTGGTTGCCATCATATTTGTATTTATAAAGTTGGAGATATTCTATAGGAATGGCATATTCTAGAACCTAGTTGGGTATTTCGATAACTAAATAGTGAAGATGTATAAATTCCTACCGATATCATTTAAAAATATGAATACTATTGATATTATTTTGGCATATACATATGATTATAGCGTGATTTAAGAATAGCAGGATAGAAATAGGATTACCTATATGATATTAGATAGAATCGTTGCGGCAACTGAAACACGGGTCGAGGAGGCAAAAGCAAAGTTACCCTTGTCAGAGCTGCAACAGCAAGTAGAAAACATGCCGATCAGGAAGGACTTTCCTTTTGAACGGGCATTAC
>CAUUJQ010000086.1:0-5383 GCA_963545445.1 uncultured Veillonella sp.
AAGGTCGTATCATCGGACGTGAAGGCCGAAACATTCGCGCTTTAGAAACGTTGACAGGAATCGACTTAATCATTGATGACACACCAGAAGCAGTCATTTTATCTGGCTTTGATCCAATCCGCCGTGAGGTGGCACGTATAGCCTTAGAAAAATTGATTGTAGATGGACGTATCCATCCAGCTCGTATTGAGGAAATGGTGGAAAAAGCTCGTCGTGAAGTGGAATTGACGATCAAAGAAGCTGGTGAACAAGCGACATTTGAAGCTGATGTTCATGGATTACACCCAGAAGTTGTTCGCACTTTGGGACGATTGAAATATCGTACTAGTTATGGACAAAATGTGTTGAAACATTCCATTGAAGTATCTCATTTAGCAGGTATGATGGCAGCAGAATTAGGTTGCGATGTAGTACTAGCTAAACGTGGTGGTTTGTTACATGATATCGGTAAAGCATTAACTCATGAAATCGAAGGGTCTCATGTGGAAATCGGTGTAGATATCGCTAAAAAATATCATGAAAGTGCATTGATACAAAACTGTATCGGCGCTCATCATGGTGATGAAGAATTTAAGTCTGTTGAGGCCGTATTGGTGGCAGCAGCCGATGCAATTTCCGCAGCTCGTCCGGGCGCGCGTCGTGAAACTTTAGAAAATTACTTAAAACGATTATCTAAGTTGGAAGAAATTGCTGAGTCCTTTGAAGGTGTTGAAAAATGCTTTGCTATCCAAGCAGGTCGCGAGATCCGCGTGATGGTAAAACCTGATAAGGTAGATGATGTAGAAGCTAACTTATTAGTTCGTGAAATTATTAAACGAATCGAAAATGAACTCGAATATCCAGGACAAATTAAAGTAGTGGTCATTCGTGAAACACGAGTTGTTGATTACGCGAAAAAATAGTCTACATAAGGTAGTTGGAGCAGCTAAGGCTGCTCTGACTTCTTTTTTTTCAGAGTATATATTTTTTGCATATGTATTGTGAAGAAAAAGAAAGTATCTATAAGTAGGAGTTTTTTTGTTTATGTAGAATACATATAATAGAGGAACTATATAGTTTTGTAGTTATACTTAGATGATGTGAAAGAGTCAGGCTTAGGAGAATGACATGAGCAAATTTTTTTCAGAAGACATAATTGAACAAGTCAAAGATGCCAATGATATTGTATCTGTCATTTCTGAGCATATCCCATTGAAGAAAAAAGGGAAAAACTATTGGGGCTGTTGTCCATTTCACAATGAAAAGACACCATCCTTTAGTGTAACCCCTGAAAAGGGCTTTTTTTATTGCTTTGGGTGCAGAGAGTCTGGCAATGTCATCAGCTTTCTTATGAAATATGATAATTTGACCTTCCCCGAAGCCATCGAGCGGTTGGCGGGACGGGCCAATATCCCGTTACCGGAACGGAGTGTATCTTCTGCAGAACGGCAGCGCATGGCAAAACATGAGACTATGTATGAGATTAATGAATTGGCCGCTAATTTCTTTCACCATTGTTTAGTCAATACAGAAATGGGAAAAGAAGGGCTAGATTATTTATTGCGAAGAGGTCTGTCGCGGGAGACTATCGACAAATTCCGCTTGGGCTTTGCTCCAGATACGTGGGATGGGTTATACACTACCTTTACTAAGCGTGGTATTCAGTCGAATGTGCTGTTGGAGCTCGGTTTATGTCGTAAAAGTGAACAGAATAAAATCTATGATTATTTTAGAAAGCGCGTCATGTTTCCCATTATGGACGGTAAGGGACGGGTGTTAGGATTTGGAGGCCGTGTATTGGATGATAGCAATCCAAAATACTTGAATTCGCCGGAAACGGACATATTCAATAAAGGGCATTTATTATTTGCCTTTCACCAGTCCTATCGCAGCATTCGTGAACAGAAACAAGCTATTTTAGTAGAAGGCTATATGGATGTGCTCAGTTGCCATAATGCAGGGGTCACCAATGTGGTGGCTTCTCTGGGAACGGCTTACACCAAGGATCATGGACGATTATTGATGCGACAAGCAGAAGAAATTGTTCTAGCCTATGATATGGATGGTGCTGGTAGGACGGCGGCTAAGCGGGCTATTGAACTGTTGCAGAATACAGAATTTTCTGTGAAAGTCCTATCCATGCCAGATGGCAAGGACCCTGATGAATATATTAAAAATCATGGGCCTCAGGCTTGGCAGGAACTGGTGGATACAGCGCCCAGTGATTTTGACTTCTTGTTGAATGAAAGTTTAATCCGTCATGATACGAATTCTACGGAAGGGAAACGAGCTGTGTTGGAAGATCTATTCCCATTTATTGCTCGCCTTGAAAGCCAAGTTCGTAGGGAGGAGTATTTAAAGGCCTTAGGCCTGCCTTTGTGGATGGATATGAGCACCATCATTGCTCATTTTAGGCAATTCCTTCGACAAGGGAAAGTGGAGGTAAACAGGCAAGCGACAAAGATGCCGAAGGAAATTTTCACAGACGAAGAAGAATTGTTGTATTGGATAGGTACGTCAGACGAGGTATTTGCCTTAGTACATCAATATATAGGGGTGGAAGATTTTACCAATGACCATAACAAAGCTTTTTATGAGGCTATTATAGGTATCGTAGAGGGCGGAGGTCACTTATCGGATACGGTCCTAGAGGAGTCATTGGATAAGACCTTATGGGACACATTTGGTAAATGGTCAGTACTCATAGAACATGAGTTGCAGGAAGAGTTGTTGCACGGATTGATAAAAAGTGTACGGCTCAAGTCCTTGCGACATCAATACAAGGAACATAGCCGATTGGCAGATCAGCTCAGTCGTGCGAATGACCCAAGATTTATAGAAGAATTACGCATATGTCAAGAACTACAATCGTTGATACAACAGTGGTCTTGATGTGTTGAAAGGAAGAATACCGTGGCAAAGAAGAAAAAAGAATCGCAAGTGCAAGATATTATAGCGATCCTATTGGAACAAGGGAAAAAGGAGGGAGTCATTTCCGCAAAACAGATTTCTGATGCCCTTTCAGACCAAATGGAAGTCACAGCAGAGCAATTGGACAGCATGTATGCAGTATTTAATAATTTGAATATTGAAGTCATCCCGGATGATCATGATGCAGAAGGTGAACTGCCTATGAATGATGAAGAGTTATTAGATCATGACTTGGAATCAGAAGTAGAAGTAGATGTTGAACATTTGACTAGTGATATTGACAGAACTGAGGAAGACGATGACGAAGAGAAGGAAATTAATCTTGATTTGTCCATCCCAGAAGGTCTCAATATTGACGATCCAGTGCGTATGTACTTGAAAGAAATTGGTCGGGTTCCATTGCTGTCTGGGGAAGAAGAAATTATCTTAGCCCAACAAATTGAAGCGGGTAGCAAAGAGGACGCTTCCTATCAAGAAATTCGCTTAGGCAATAGTGCGAAGCAGAAGCTGATTGATGCGAACTTGCGCTTAGTAGTAAGTATTGCAAAACGCTATGTAGGTCGTGGTATGTTATTCTTGGATTTGATTCAAGAAGGTAACTTAGGTCTTATTAAAGCAGTTGATAAATTTGACTATAAAAAAGGTTATAAATTCTCCACCTATGCAACATGGTGGATTCGTCAAGCCATCACTCGTGCCATTGCAGACCAAGCTAGAACGATCCGTATTCCTGTTCATATGGTAGAAACTATCAATAAATTGGTGCGGATTCAACGCCAATTATTGCAAGATTTAGGCCGTGACCCTAGTCCAGAAGAAATTGCAGAAGGCATGGGCATCACTGTGGAACGAGTGCGTGAGATTCAAAAAATTTCTCAAGAGCCAGTGTCTTTAGAAACGCCGATTGGTGAA
The DNA here is from genome assembly GCA_963545445.1 of uncultured Veillonella sp. Classification (GTDB taxonomy): domain Bacteria; phylum Bacillota; class Negativicutes; order Veillonellales; family Veillonellaceae; genus F0422. Next base: position 3,823 of record CAUUJQ010000086.1, read on the forward strand.
GAGGAAGATTCACACTTAGGGGACTTCTTAGAAGATAAAGAAGCGGTAGCACCTGATGATGCGGCGAGCTTTATCTTGCTTCGAGAACAAATCAAGGAAGTATTTACTTGTTTAACAGAACGGGAACAACAAGTACTAGAATTACGCTTTGGTTTGAAAGATGGAAAACCTCGTACACTAGAAGAAGTGGGACAATTCTTTAGTGTTACACGGGAACGGATTCGTCAAATTGAAGGAAAAGCGTTGACGAAACTGCGCAATCGTGGTAAACGAGACAAAATTAAAGACTTCTTATAATATACTGGCAATTAAAATATTATTAGTAAAAAATAGAGGGCACCGAATCGTACATCAGTGTCCTCTATTTTGATAACTTGACTTGCGCATAGGTGAGAGTTAAATGGTATTCTGTTAGATGGTAAAATTCTAACCATAATCTGGGGGACAAGAATTAAACAAAAAATAAAAAGAGTATATTTATAAAGAAAAGTTTATAAAAAACACTTGCCATTTTCTGATTATGTGGTATAATTTGTGTATAAATAATCATAAGCGATGAATATATTATGGGAGGTTATTATGATTGGTATGAAAAAGCTAGGTTTGATCCTATGCACAGCTGTTCTTAGTGTTGGTTTATTAGCTGGTTGTGGTAGCGACAAAAAAGAAGCACAATTAACGCAAACAGCAGGGGTGTTGAAAGTTGGTTCTGAAACTACATTCCCTCCATTTGAGTTCTCTGAAGAAAATAGCAATAAATACATCGGCTTTGATGTAGATATTAGTGAAGAAGTAGCGAAGCGTTTGGGCTTGAAACTTGAGTTTGTGAGCATGGGTTTTGATGCGTTGATTCCAGCTACACAATCTGGCAATATTGATATGATTGCAGCAGGTATTAATGCGACACCAGAACGTGAGCAAGCGTTGGCATTCTCTGAACCTTACTTCAAAGAAGGTGGTTTCATTACCATGGTTCGTAAAGATAATACAGATATCAAAAAAATGGATGACCTCGCTAACAAACGTGTAGGCGTTCAAATTGGTACAGTACCTGTAGAAATGGCAAAAGCAATTCCAGGTACAAGTGTACAAGAAATGGATTCCAATAGTAATATCTTCATGGCATTGCAAGCAGGCACAATTGATGGGGCTATAATCGACCAAGCAGTAGCTATGTACTATATAAAACAAGGTGCTGATAAAGATCTTAAATTAGTAGGTGAAGGTACAGAAGCACCTCCATACGTACTAGGTTTCAATAAATCCAACACAGCATTACGTGATAAAGTAAATGAAGCTTTGAAAGCAATGCGTGAAGATGGAACGTATGATAAAATTTATGCCAAATGGTTCGCTAAGTAATTCCGCTATGTAGCCTGTGGCGCGTTTACTAGCAAATAGAAGACCGCAACATATTCCTTCTCAAACTGATACAGTGGTTAGGTTTGTTCAGGAACATGTTGCGGTCTTCTTGCGTTTGTGTGATTAGGTAGAACGGGGCGCCACAAGGCTACTACTCGTAACGGCGCCGCTCAGGGGCGTTTCTTGTGATGCTATGTAG